>NC_015276.1:304423-608846 GCF_000192865.1 Marinomonas mediterranea MMB-1 | reverse complement strand
TGGGTGCATTAATATGCCCAATAGATAGAGAATTTCCTCAGCGGTTCCCGCACCACCAGGAAAAACAACGATACCATGGCCTGTACGTACAAAGGCTTCCAGCCTTTTTTCAATATCCGGCATTATCACCAATTGATTCACAATGGGATTGGGCGATTCTGCTGCGATAATACCGGGCTCGGTTAACCCAAGGTAGACACCATTGGTGATTCGCTGCTTAGCGTGGGCGATTGCAGCCCCTTTCATTGGGCCTTTCATGGCACCGGGGCCACATCCGGTACAAATATTAAGTTCCCGTAAGCCCAGTTCATGTCCTACTTTTTTAGTGTAGTCGTATTCATGACGCGCTATTGAGTGGCCTCCCCAACACACCACCATATCTGGAGTACGTATTCTTCTAAAAACGTTTGCATTGCGTAGCAACTCAAACACCACATTGGTAATCTTTTCAGAGCTAGCGCTCGACAGGCCACGCTCAAGATTGTATTCCTGAAACGTAAAGATGATGTCTCGCAGAACACTAAACAACATTTCACGAACGCTGCTAATCATTTTGCCATCAACAAACGCACTGCTTGGTGCATTGTCCAATTGCAGCTTAACACCACGTTCTTGCTGAACGATGGTAATCTCAAAATTTTTAAATTCTTCCATGACCGCCGCGGCGTCATCTGAATCGCTTCCACAATTCAAAATCGCCAGCGCACAGCGCCTGAACAAATCATGTAATGACCCTGATCCAACAGACAATCGAGTGATTTCGTCCTGAGAAAGTATTTCCAATGCACCCTTTGGCGCAACTAAAGCATTAACGCGATCTTCCAACGACATAATCGCACTCCTTCTCGTATGTTATTGTCTTACTTTAGATTTTGGTCGTTATTTTCAATTTTTCAAGTTCGACGCAAAGTATCCATATTGCTACACAATTGATACAAAGGCGCTAAAACGATAAAAGCGGCTTTTATCGTAATTTTTAAATTTGGCTAAGAACATGCTCCGCCGAACTGATTTTGTATTCGCCTGGTTCTTCAAGCCAAAGGTTACTAACAATGCCATTATCAACCAGCATGGCATAACGCCGACTTCGAATCCCGAGTTTCGCCGTTGATATGTCCAACTCTAAACCAAGTGACGTGGTTAACTCTGCCAACCCATCGGCCGCCATTACAAGGTTTTCAGCATTGTTCGCCTTGCCCCACGCGTCCATGACAAACACATCATTGACTGAAAGACATACTATCTCATCAATGCATTTTTCTTTAAATGCATCGAAATGCACCACAAAACCAGGTAAGTGACTAATACTGCAGGTTGGCGTGAACGCCCCCGGTACAGCAAACATAATGACTCTCTTGCCAGAAAAGAACTCTGTTACGTCAACGTTTTCTGGACCATTGTCGCCCATCACCTGAAACTGCCCATATGGCATCATGTCATCCACTTGAATGGACATATATCTTCTCCGAAACGTTATCTCTTACACACCATCTTACAGCAAAAGCACAGAAGAGCGCCACGTATGCGACAGCACTGACCTTTTGATATGTAGAGTAAGTAACGCTATAAAATCTTAAACTGAGCCAGCAACGCTTGTTGTTTTGAAGCAAGTTCAGACACGGTACGGCAAGACTCTTGCCCCTCCTTAGCACCTTCTGAGGCCATCTCAGAGCTGTCTGCAATGTCATGGACACTCTGATTAATTTCTTGAGCAACGGAAGATTGCTGTTCTGCGGCTGTAGCAATTTGGGTACTTAAATCCCGAATTTCATTCATTAGTGACTGAAGATCGACCAACGCAACCCCTACATTTCGAGCTTCGTCAACGCTTGAATACGCATTGTTGCGGCAGACCTGCATGCTAGAGACGGTTTCTTTAACGCCCTTTTGCAGCTGCCCAATGACATTTTGTATTTCTTCTGTTGAATCATGAGTTCGCGTTGCTAATGTTCGCACCTCATCGGCGACGACAGCAAAACCTCGTCCTTGCTCTCCAGCCCGCGCCGCTTCGATTGCAGCGTTCAAGGCAAGCAAATTCGTTTGCTCTGCAATATCTTGTATGACCTCAAGGATCCGACCAATATTTTTCGAATGCTCATCCAAGCGGTTAACAACCTCTGTAGACGATTCAATTTGATTAACAAGGCTTTCCACCTCACCAATATTATGCTCCATTTTATCGCGACTATTGGCAGCACTCTGATCAACGGCCTGTATTTTATGGAGCGTTATCTCAGCATTTTGTGCAACTTCATTCACGGTTGCCGCCATCTCAGTCATGGCCGAAGCAACATTGGTCGTTTTCTCATTTTGTTGCTTCATCATTGATTGAGTCTGTACAGCAGAGTCATAATTCGCTTTGGAAGAGCGGTTCACTGCATTGGAGGCTTGATCAATTTGCCCCATTACTTCACGTAGGCGATCAACAAGGCTGTTCACCCATTTCGCCAAGTCTCCAAATTCGTCTTTTGTCTCTATTTTTATACGCGATGTAAAATCACCGTTTGCAACAACATCAAGAACCTTCATCACTTGAGCGAGCGGAACACGAATACTACGGCCGACCCAAAATGCAACGGCAATCGCCAACACAACAGAGATAATAACGGTTATGGCTACAATGGATTTACTTAACGTCGCTGCGTCAGTCGCCTCATTTTTGGACTGTTCTTGAATAACTTCAGCGCCGTTAAGCAAAGCAACAACATTGGTCTGCATCTTACCCATACTCTTTCCAAGCATGGCCGCAATGGATTCCGCTTCTTGATCTAGACTGACATATTCGTACGCTTTATTTATCACACCGTTTTCATTTGCTATGCCGTCGATGACTTCATTGACCAATTCAACAATGGAATCATCATCCAAATATTGCATCTTGCCTTGCATCGCTGTGACATTTTTGCTCATTTGGTTACGCAAATCTTGCATATGATCCAGATCACTTTGATCAAAGTAATCGCCAGCAGTAACCGTTAGGCTTTCAATTTGGCTACGAACATAAGAAGCAGCGAACTTCACTTCTGATGTGTCGCCATCGTCTTCGAGCATACCAAGGTCTTCAGCCGCAAAAGAAAGAGAGTCTTTAAGATCTAACTTCGACGTATTAACCTCATCTCTGAGCACAATCATTTTTCTATGATTTGACATCGCTCTATTGGCGATACCAAAAAATGTCTCTGATTCAGAATTGATATCACCGATTAAAGTTTGAAGTTCAGAGTAATTCGCCAATACAGAACCCAAATGACTGATAGAAGAGTCAAACAGGACTTTATGGGAACCGTAATCTTGTTGTGCAGAATCAAGTGTAGTGGGCGTTAAGCTGAGTAAATATTGAAGCACTGACGAGTTCGCTTTAGATAGCTCATCGTTCAATTTATTGCTAGAGGAGACGATATCGGACACTTCGCCCGTCACTCGTTCGAGACGTTGCTCGACTTTATTTATTCCCGAAAAACCAGTTGCCGCGACAGTTAACAAGAGCGCGAGCAACACTCCAAAACCTAATAAAACCCGCTGGACGACGGACAATGACATATCAATACCTCTAAACCTGACTCAAATTAAGTGAAACCAACGAAACCATAGGAACATCAAGAAACAGACAGTATGAATAAGCCAACTAATGTTGACCTGAAAGCTAACTCGCACCTTCCTGACATTAACAATCCAATTGAGACAACGCGGATGATCCATTCCAGACGAGCAATAAAAACAGTGTATTCTGACCAACAAGTCAGATCTACATTTTTTTACAAAATAAATCGCAATTATGTACTAATGAATTGAGGATATCTAATCATAACTTTTTTAACTAGACGGATTTTACTTCCTACATTTCTTTGTTGGCCCGTATCTGGTAAATTTTCCGATCCTGTTTGCAATAATTTACTTTTTATATGGATCTACCGTTATACGAAAAGATCGCTGACCAGATAGAGCTCCAAGTGAGAGACGGCATCTTTGCGCCTGGAACTAAAATTCCCTCGGTTCGTAAATCCAGTAAGCAATTACACGTTAGCGTTGCAACTATTTTACAAGCCTATAGTTTGTTGGAAGACAGAGGCATTATTAAAGCCCGTCCTCAAAAAGGGTATTTCGTTCAAGATACACTTCTAGAGAACGAAACGTCGGATGACAGAATTCCAACCAACATCGAAAAGCCCACAACTCACCTTATCGAGACACTTCTACAACAACATACAGGCGAACAGGTAACACGATTTTCCAGCTCAATTCCCAGCACCCACTTCCTTCCTGTTCGTCAATTGCAGCGCTCGGTTGGCCGCTTAATGCGGTTAGAGCCAGAGGTCTGTGTCGACTATTCAGAAGCAAAAGGCAGTGAGCACCTTAGAAGGCAAATAGCGATACGCATGCTGGATGCAGGCTGCAAAGTCCAACCTGACGACATAATTATTACGCTAGGCTGCCAGAATGCGATTATTCTTGCGCTCAAAGCAATAACAAAACCGGGTGATGTCATTGCTATAGAAAGCCCAACTTACCATGGCGTGCTACAGGCAATAGAACTGCTTGAGCTTAACGCAATAGAAATTCCTTGCTCACACAACACAGGTATAGACTTAACAGTACTTCAAGAAGCCGCTAATAACTTGCCTCTAAAGGCCGCTATAATCACACCTAATTACCAAAATCCGACAGGGGCGACGCTCTCTTCAGAAAATCGAAAATCACTGCTTAAGCTCTGCAGTACATACTCTATTCCACTCATTGAAGACGATGTTTACGGTGAGCTTTCCTACTCAGATCGTCGCGCCAAAGCACTGCTTTGCGAAGCGCCTAACGCCGACATTACGTATTGCAGCTCCTTTTCGAAAAGTATCGCGCCAGGTTTTAGAGTTGGCTGGATCATTAGTCAAAAATACCAATCCAAGATTGAACACCTTTCCTATGTAAGCTCGGTATCAACGCCGACTCTCACTCAAACGGCTGTAGCAAATTTCTTAGAAAATGGCGCTTATGATAGACATTTGCGTAAAACCACCGCAGTCTATAAAGAGAACCTGAACAAGTGTAAAAGAGCAATAGAACAGTATTTTCCACCCAATACTGAAATTTCTTCACCATTGGGCGGTTTTTTATTATGGATTATTCTGCCAAATTCTATAAATGCGCTAGCATTACATGAACAAGCGATTCAATCGGGTATTGGCATCTTACCTGGTAACGTTTTTTACATTGAGCAGCAGTTTAGTCATCATATAAGGATTAACTATGCATTACCTTGGAGCAATAAGGTCGAAACCTGCTTAAAAGAGTTAGGAGAACTCTGTGTCAAACTGCAAAAGGGATAAACCACTCCCCTCTTGTGACCGGGCCAGCTATATTGATCTGACCTACTATTTTTTGACCAGATTTACTTACGTGCACTTCTAAAAAAGAAGCTGTGAGAATGGAAACCTTGAATATAAGTATCGGTTATGAATTTAATCTCGCTAATTTTAAAATTCGTCTGTACAGCCAGAACAAAAAGCGTACAATTCGCTTTCATTTTTAAATACTCTGGCTTTACTGCCGATAACCTGAATTAAAGAATCATCTGGCTTGTTGCGATGGAATTTGTTGCGCATCCTAAAGACCTACCTTTAGATATTGCTGTCATTGAAGATCAGGCGTTCCCCGCACTGACCTCTGAGCGTATGGGTTTTGTAGGAATAACCTGTCTGGTTGCAGACAAATATTCACAAGGGTGCTCCGTGCGAGTTACGCTTGCTGATATTGACCCAAATTTTTGCGTGACTGGCCGCATAGCATGGTGTGACTCTGAGCAGGGGGAATACCGGATCGCAATCGAGTTTCCCGTAAATGACGACTGTTTTTGCGTAAGGATGGTCGAGCAGCTTTCCCAAATAGAACACTATCGAAGACAAGCCAAAATTCAGGGGCGACGTTTAAACTATAATGAAGCTGCAGCGGAATGGATTCAAAAATTTGCTGCCAGTTTCCCAGCTTTCTTAGCGTAAGCTAACCAATTCTAAATACGATCAAACAAATATTATGACCACACCTTTAAGTGCAGATGATCTTGAAATCATCACTCGCCAGCTTGGCAGAACGCCCAGCGGTATTCGACGCATTGCCCACTATTCTCCTCATGGCATTCCACAAGTGTTAGAAATGGAAACTTGGGTGTTTAACCAACCTTTTCCTACATTCTATTGGCTTTCCAGCAGCGCCATTGACAAAGCGCTCGCGCGTATAGAAAGCCAAGGTGTCGTAAAAGAGCTAGAGCAACGAATAAAAGACGATCCAGAGCTACGTGAGGCCTACCACGACTCTCATCGAGACTATATCGCACGCCGTTGGGATGCGATGACAGACGAGCATAAATCGATTATCGAAGAAAAAGGCTTCACAACGCTTTTTGAAACGCTGGGAATTGGCGGCATAAAGAATTGGGACCAAGTTCGTTGCTTACACATGCAATACGGCCATCATTTGGCTGGCAGCAATGTCATCGGAAAAATACTAGATGAAGAATACGGTATTAGAGAAATTGCTGACAAAGAAGGCAAATAACCCCTGAGGTAACAATCAAACAAAAAACGGTAAATCTAGCTAAGGCCGGATTTACCGTTTTTCTATATTACTTGTTGTTCTAGACTCTCTAGAACGACTAGATCAGCCTAGAGCAATCACATCATCGCTCTTATTTCTTAGTTAATAAAGCCGTCAACTCTTCAGCAGTACTGGCTTTAGTCAACGCGACACGGATACGGTTGAAAGCATCTTTAGCAACCACAGCACGAGAGGCATAAGTTGTTAATGCACCGCCAGTCCAGCCCGCTAATTTTAGCGTTTCCTTTTTAAAGTTGTTTCCAGCCACCCCATGGCCACCCAGTTTCATTAGTTCATCTTCGATATCTAAATAACTTGGACGCTCTGCACCAAACTTCATAAAATCGTCTTGTTGAACTTCTGTGAATTCTTTTGCCATATTGTCTAACCTTTCAAAACTTTCCATAAAAACAATTATTAGTACTAACTTAGCGATATGCGAAAGTCAGAACAAGAGAAAACGTGTTTTAAAACGTAACTCAGTTTAAGGTATCAGCTAACAGCAGCCAAAACGCATAAGCTCATCAAGCTTAAGCCATTAATCGCTTGTCCGTACTCGTTCGACTGAGTCAAGCCAGCCACTGTATAACGTTTGACTTTTTTCAGCTGGCATTAACGGAGAAAAAGCCCGATCGGCCAACCATAAGTTTGTAACATCATCTAATGAATTAAACCATCCTATGCGCAATGCTGCGAGATACGCAACCCCTAAAGCGGTCGTCTCTGTAATTTTAGGACGTTCTACCGAAATTTCTAATATATCGCTCAAAAATTGAGCCATATAATCATTAACGGCCATACCACCATCAATACGTAACGAGTTAAACTCAGCGCCGTCCTTCGCCATTGCGTCCACCAAATCTTTAGTTTGATAACACACAGAGCGTAAGCCTGCACTGACGATATCCGAAATACCGGTGTCTCTCGTCAAGCCGACAATGGCACCTCTCGCATCAGGATCCCAATAAGGAGCACCGAGCCCAGTAAAAGCAGGAACAAGATACACATTGTCATAATTCGACTGCTCTGCGAGACTTTTTGTTTCGGAAGCATCCTCAAACAACTTTAACCCGTCTCTTAACCATTGCATGGTTGCACCAGCGACAAAAATACTGCCTTCCAGCGCATAACTGACCTTACCATTGATACGATAACCGATCGTGGTTAACAATTTGTGCTTTGATACGACGGGGCGATCACCTGTATTCAGAATCAAAAAGCAGCCCGTCCCATAAGTACTTTTAACCATTCCAGGTTTAAAGCAAGCCTGTCCTACAAGTGCCGCTTGCTGGTCACCAGCAACGCCATTAATTGGAATGGGCGCGCCCAACCAACGATCATTTACCAGTCCAAAGTCGTCACTCGAATCCATCACTTGAGGAAAAATTATATTCTCAATACCAAATAGCTGGATAAGTTCAGAATCCCAGCATTGATCATGAATATTAAACACCATTGTACGAGCCGCATTCGTCGCGTCTGTTTTATGAACCTCACCATCCGTTAAACACCAAATTAGATAGCTATCTACCGTACCAAACGCAAGTTTCCCTTCTGCCGCTAATTGCTGAGCCAGTAACGAATGCTGTAGAACCCAACGAATTTTCGTTGCAGAGAAATAGGAGTCGATAAGAAGCCCTGTTTTGCTATGAACAATATCAGCAAAGCCTTTATCTTCTAACGCCTTGCAATAATCTGCCGTACGCCGGTCTTGCCACACAATCGCGTTATAAACAGGCTCGCCAGTTTCAATGTTCCATAACAAGGTTGTCTCACGTTGATTGGTAATGCCGATAGACGCAACTTGAGATGCCATAACACCCGCTTTGTCTAATACCTTTCGACACACCGACAAAGTAGAGTCCCAAAGATCAGTAGGATCATGCTCAACCCAACCATCGTTAGGAAAATGCTGAGGAAATTCCTCTTGGGCCTGCACCACTCGATCTCCAGTGCGATTAAACAAAATCGCTCGGCTACTCGTGGTCCCTTGGTCGATCGCAAGAAGGTAATCTGTCATGGCAATAGTCTCTTTTCGTTTTCTTTTTATTGTTAACCGGCGTTGTGCCTTATCCGCCACTAAGAAAGTGGGCAAATATGTTATTCTAATAGCCTTAGAGAGTTCGAACTTTTTCATGTTCGAATTCGAACAAAAAATCATTAAAGTACACTTTTGATTAGATTAGCAAGCTTTTTAAGTCTGTGAGGATGTTCTAACTATGAGCCAGATGACTCGCCAAGATCGCATAGTGAAACTAGTTAAAGAGAAGGGCTACCTTTCTGTAGATGAACTGGCTCAGATATTTGCAGTAACACCACAAACGATTCGTCGCGATATAAATGCGTTGGTCGACTCACATCAAATACGACGCCATCATGGTGGTGCAAGTTACGACTCAAGCACAACCAATGTCGCTTACTCAACAAGACAAGCACTTCAGCAAGAAGCCAAAAAAAGAATCGCCGCACACCTTGTGAAAGAGATTCCAAACAACGCATCGTTGTTTATCAACATTGGAACCACGACCGAAGCGGTTGCTAAAGCACTGTTAAACCACGAAGGGCTTCAAATAATAACCAACAACTTAAATGTCGCCACCATTCTAAGCGCCAAACCCGACTTCACAGTCATTGTTGCTGGCGGCACCGTGCGTTCCCGTGATGGAGGCGTCATGGGGGAAGCGACCATCGACTTTATAAACCAGTTCCGCGTCGACTTTGGCATCATCGGCATCAGTGCCATTGATCCCAATGACGGCTCTCTTCTCGACTTCGACTATCAGGAAGTTCGTGTCGCACAGACCATTATCGCCAATTCAAGAAACGTATTCTTAGCCGCCGATAACGCTAAATTTGGCCGCCATGCCGTGGTAAGACTCGGTCACTTAGGACAGGTCGACACCTTATTTACCGATATAGCGCCGCCAGAAGAGACACTGTCTTTAATGAAAGGGTACAAGGTAGCACTCGAAATCTGTGACTAGGCGAAAACGATCTAACACCTTACAGGGATTACCGATACCGCACCGCCACCGAAGGTAATCCCCGCGATAATAATTGCATTGCCTTCCTTCAGAACCCGCACGTACCAGCAACAGTCATCACAATGCTATCTCGACAACGCCCTCAACGAAACCTTGGCTTATTTCTAACCGCTAACAGCCAAAAACCGTCTATTTTTTATTCAATTTCATATTGATTAAAACAGTATAAAAGAATACTATCACCTCAGAATGTTCGATTTCGATCAAATAAATGTTCGTTTATATTCGTTTTATTTGAATAACGAGGCAAGATATGCAAAAAACACATTTCAATCTCTTTGTGATTGGCGGCGGAATTAACGGCACAGGCATTGCAGCAGATGCCGCAGGACGCGGCCTATCTGTCGGTTTATGTGAAATGCGCGATCTTGCCAGCGCCACCTCCTCTGCAAGCAGCAAGTTAATTCATGGCGGATTACGCTATTTAGAACATTACGAGTTTCGTTTGGTAAAAGAAGCCTTAAGCGAACGCGAAACACTCCTTAAAGTAGCGCCGCATCTTGTCACACCAATGCGCTTCCAAATGCCTCATCGCCCCCACTTAAGACCCGCTTGGCTAATTCGTCTAGGGCTATTTTTATATGATCACCTTGGAAAACGTGAGCAATTAGCTGGCTCAAAAAGCGTAAAATACGATCAGTCCAGTCCACTAAAAGCCGACATAAAACAAGGGTTTGAGTACTCAGATTGCTGGGTTGACGATGCTCGCTTAGTCGTTATAAACGCTAAAAGCGCTCAGGAAAACGGGGCTGAAATTAACGTACGAACAGAGTGCTCCCATGCTGTCCGAAAAAATGGCATTTGGCATATAGATCTAAAAGACCAACGATCAGGCGAAACACGTACTGTGACGGCAGATGCTCTTGTCAATGCAGCCGGGCCATGGGTATCTTCCTTTATCGAATCCAAGGTTCAACGGAAAGCGCCCTATGGCATACGAATGATTAAAGGTAGCCATATTGTTGTTCCGCGCCTATACAATCAAACAAACGCCTTTATCATGCAAAATGCGGACAAGCGCATCGTGTTCGCCATCCCGTACAGAGAAAACTACACATTAGTCGGCACGACAGATGTAGAGTACAAAGGCGATCCAAAAGCCGTCACTATTTCTGAAGAGGAAACCAACTACATCCTTGACGTTGCCAATCAACACTTTAAACAACAATTGACCCAAGAAGACGTGATTTGGAGCTATTCCGGCGTACGCCCTCTTCTACAGGATGAGTCTGATGACCCGTCCGCTGTCACTAGAGACTACACCCTCTACACAGAAGATGAAGATGGCAAAGCTCCGTTATTGAGTGTTTTTGGTGGCAAGATAACAACCTATCGCAAGTTAGCACTCTCAGCATTAGATGATTTGTCCCCTTACTTCAAAGATATGAAAGAAGCATGGACAGATCGAAAGCCTTTGCCAGGAGGAGACTTTACCGATGGCCATGACGCTTATATCGTCTCATTACAAAAACAGTACCCTTTCCTAACCGCGCATATGGCAAAGCGTTTTGTTGCATCCTATGGGTCGCTCACACACACCATGCTCAAAGGTATCAGCAGTCAGGCAGACTTAGGGACATTATTCGGATCAGACTTGTATGAAGCAGAAGTGACGTACCTTATACAGCACGAATGGGCTCGATCGACTGAAGATATTCTTTGGAGAAGAACCAAGTTAGGCCTAGAGTTCAATCCAGAACAAGTGGCGTCTCTCACCCTGTTTATTGATGCCTATATCGATACTTACTTTCCAAAAGCCAGTACAGAGTCGGATTCGTTAGAGCAATTAGAGCAAGCGGAATAGCGATCACACACAACCCATTGACGGACACTCTCGACGAGAAATCACAGATGAATCCTGATAAAATCGTTTATTGATCTTCATTCACGATACAAGTCAACGCGCACTCGTGAACAGAGAAAGACACGGTTTTAGAAAAGGGGAAACATGGAAGGCTTATTCGCGGAGTGGTCAATTTGGCTCTATTTAGGACTGTTCCTCACGGCGTTTCTAGCAGGCATTGTTGATACTATTGCAGGTGGCGGTGGGCTTATTACCGTCCCTGTTTTACTTGCTGCGGGCTTATCTCCCGCAGAAGCACTCGCCACAAATAAACTCCAAGGGTGCGCAGGGACCTTGTCTGCTTCCTATCATTTTATTAAAACTCGTCAGGTCGACATCAACACAATGTGGTTTGCGATCACCATGACGGCTATCGGTAGTATCGCTGGCACATTGCTCGTCTCCTATTTAGACAGCGGCGTGCTAATCAAATTAATCCCCATCATACTCATTGCCGTCGCGGCCTTCTTTTACTGGCTACCTAAAGTTCAACCTGTCATCGCTTCAAAAGTCTCTCTAAACAGCGGCCAGTTTGCGTTAATGGTCGGGACAGGCATTGGTTTTTACGATGGTTTAATCGGCCCTGGCACTGGCGCTTTTTTCTCAACGGCCTATTTATGTTTTATGGGCGCCACACTGATCTCAGCCACGGCACACACGAAAGTGCTCAACGCAACCAGCAACGTCTCCTCACTCGCGATATTCTCCATAACAGGCCACATCATCTGGGGTTTGGGTCTTATCATGGCATTAGGGCAATGGCTTGGTGCGCAAGTCGGCTCTCGTATTGTCCTAAGCAAAGGCACCACCATCATTCGCCCGATGGTCATCTTTATGTGCTTAGCAATTTCAGCCAAACTACTTTATGAACAGCTCTAAAGAAACAGTAGGACTCAAGAGTTAAGTACCTTATAACCAAAAAATACGGCACAAAAACATAAGACTGAAAAATTAAACAGCGGGAGCTTTAAGTAGCAACGCTTTCTGGAGTGGTTAAGCTTGCTTCTGGATCATAAAAATAACACTCGCTCACCAGCCAACGTAAAAGAGATCTTATCGACTCCCTTTTCATATTAACCTCGGGGCACACAAATAAGTAAGCATTGCCTGCGTCGAGCTTCTCATTAAACGGACACACCAAGCGCCCTTCTTTAATATCATCCATGACTAAGGGAGTACGTCCAAGTGCAACGCCCTGCCCTGCAATAGCAGCTTGTACTGCTAAGTCTCCCCGATTAAAACTAATGCCCCTTGAAGCAACAACACCTTTAACCTTCATCATCGAAAGCCAGCTATCCCACTCGGCATAAGGACTGAAAAAGCGCCATTCAGAATCGTCGTTTAATAATGGAACGGTAGCTAAATCGCTTGGTGACTCTAACTGGTTGTTATGCAAAAACGCGGGACTGCAAACTGGAAAAACATCGTCCTTTAAAAGAGGCGTTGCCTGACAATCCCCTGTATTCACAAGACTGTGAACGATGGCGACATCAATCCGATCTTGCTGGAAATTAACCTCACCGTCATTGGCTTGAATGCGCAACTGTAAATCAGGATACATGTCACGCAATCGTCCCAGTCGAGGGATTAACCACTTCGTTGCAAATGAAGGCATCACAGACAAAGTTAGGATATCGGAATTTTGCTCATCCTTAAGCGCCTTAATCAGGCCCTTTAATTCCGTAAAGCTATGATCTAACTGCATAGCAAGACGAGCACCGGCGGAGGTTAACTCTAAACGTCGATGATGGCGAATAAACAACTCAAAACCCAGCTTTTCTTCAAGGAGTCGAATTTGCTGGCTCACCGCCCCCTGCGTCAAATGCACTTCCTGCGCAGCTTTCGTAAAGCTTAAATGTTTCGCTGCAATAGCAAACGTACCTAAATTGCCCAAGGGTAACGACTTCAAAAGCAAACTCTCTTATCAAAGACTAATCGTAAGTTGGGATTTTAGCATTAGCTGAATTAATGCAAAATGGCAATTTTAATCGTTTGTGAAGTTACGAAATCTCACTAGAATAGGCGCTATGTTCTCGGTATCGAGAGCTCGCTATATCACCCTAATTGTTATAGCAACTTAGTTTAGAGCGACCCCACAGAAGCACTAGACTATTTTATTTATAGAAGCACACCCACAGGTGCGACTATAAACAACTGCAAGTTACTTTCTTATAGCTGGCTAGAGTTTCTCTACCCAGCTTTTTTTATGCCGATTATTTAAGAGCAAAAAAAGGCGACCAAAAGGTCGCCTAAGTAACACACATGCTTAAGAATATTGATGACTAAACCAGAGCTTAATCACCAATTTTACTTAACTGTGCTCCGGTCATTAAGCTGCACGCTCTTCAACTACCTGTCCGCCGATAGAGACTGACTGTGTCAGTTTCTCCATTAAGCGAACAACTTGGCAGCTGTAGCCATACTCATTGTCATACCAAACATATAGAGTAGCTTGATTACCACGAACTTTAGTAGATAGTGAATCCAACACACCTGCTTGCTCACTACCAATGAAATCAGAACTTACTGCGTCTGCGGCATCGCTGTAGCCAATTTGACCTGTTAATGCTGCACTTTCTGAAGACGCTTTAAGCAAAGCATTAATTTCTTCTACAGATGTTCCAGCTTTCAGGTTTAGGCTCAATACTGCGATAGACACGTTGATAACAGGGACACGAATCGCACTGCCACTTAGCTTACCTTCTAAAGAAGGGATCGCTTTAGAAACAGCTTTTGCAGCACCCGTTTCTGTCATCACCATATTCATTGCCGCTGCACGCCCACGACGATCACCTTTATGAACGTTATCAATTAGGTTTTGATCATTTGTGTAAGCATGAACAGTTTCAACATGACCGGATTCAATTCCGTATTTTTCTTCCAATACAGACAAAATCGGCGTAATTGCATTGGTTGTACATGAAGCAGCAGATAGGATTTGATCCTCGGCTTCAATATCAGAGTCATTAACACCAAATACAATGTTTTTCATTTGCTTGCCTGGCGCGGTTAATACAACACGCTCAATACCAGGACGAGAAAGATGAACACTCAGTCCATCGTGATCACGCCAGCGGCCTGTATTATCAACCAACAAAGCACCTTCGATGCCTTCAGCAACGTAATCTACTTCTGCTGGATCAGACGCATAAATCACTTTAATTGGATTACCGTTGACAATAAGTTGCTCATTTTCAACGTCTGCTTTAACGACGCCATCGTAAGTACCGTGAACAGAATCGTATTTAAGTAGGCTAGCGCGTTTTTCTAGATCTTTGTCACTAGCGCGACGAACAACAATCGCTGCCAACTTCATACCTGGCGTCGTGTGACCCAAAGCGCAAATGCGACGTGCGAGTAGACGACCAATACGTCCGAAACCGTAAAGAACAACCGGTGTTTCATCACCTGTTGCAGTAAGAAGACCTTCAGAAATTTGAGCATCTGCAAGCGCTTCTTCTAATTCTAAAACGCCATTACCCAAGCCTTTTTCCTGAGCGTCAGTCAAAACTTGCTTCACTCGCTCCAAATCAACACCTGGATAACGATCAAACAGCTCCATCAACCCAGTCACTGAATCAGACATTAGAGTTTGACCTGCCAACTGAACTTTTAGAGATTGTTCACGACCTAATTTACCCAATAGTGGAATCAAAGATTCAACTTGAGAAAGAGTTTGTAACCAAGTATCTGTCATTTCCTGCCCCCGAAAACAGACTGTTTTGATGCGATATGGGGTGCAGTTTATATTCGAAATTAGAGAAAGACAAATTGTAACAAGGCTACAAAATACGTTAAAAATCCGCTATTTAGAGGGTTATTTTGCGAAAAGAACAAAATAAAAGTGAAGTTGTCGAAAGTTTACAACATAAGAAAATGATATAGCGCAATAAATGTCACTATTTTGCAATTATTTCGTAACTAACAAACAAGTTAAGGTAAAAAATTTCATGTATTTTTTTATAAACAACGTCATAAATAGCGTTTTCGCTCCGCTAACACACCTAAAATGACAAAAGAGGCTATGATAATAAGCGGCCTGTAAGTCACATCGATATGCGTTAAAGACCAAAAGACGAAGGGCTGAACCCAAATCGTCAGCAATCCATAACCGAACGTACACATCAGTATGAATGCCGTGACTCGTGCCACAAACATCCACGATGAAACCGCTTTTTTTAATGCACGATTTATTTTGTCCCCATAGATCACTAAGCAAGTCGCCACAAAGGCCAATGCAATATTATTCAAATGTGGCTGCATGAAACGAGCCAGCGAGGAATTCAACTCAAACAACACGTCCATTTATCTTCACCTAACAGAAAGGAGCTACTTCCGAAGAAGAGACTCAACATCAATTTTGCCAGACTCAGACTGTATTTTCGGCACTTCGTCCACATAGCTCACAGACACATCAAACGTCGTGTTATGAAACTCTATTACCGTACCATCATTAAAAAACCATTTTGCACGGCCATAGCCATCGCGAACAAAGCCGACACTTGGTGGGCCATACTTGCCTTCCAGCAATTTTCCGAGCGATGCTCGTTTTTTAGGGCTTTCTACTACCCCTGAAAGAGTCGCCTTTTTTATGTACTTGTACTGATTAAAAAGAACCGTCAGCTCACGGATACCCAAAATACCTTCTGGCCCTAAGCTGTACGTTGCAACACCATCTCGGTAAGAAGGATACGGCTGCAACCCCATTTTCTGTAGGTGTGCCTCAAATGCCGATTGGCTAAGATCATTTACCTCCAGACCAAATAACTCAGCTTTCGTCTGCAACGGCGGCGCGACGTCCTCAGTCTCTGCCTCTTGAGCATCTTCTGTCGCACTGAACGAAGGTAAAGAAGCAAAGGCGCCAAACATAACAAGGGCGCAATATAAAATTGACGAAAAACGCATACTCATAAATCCAACTATCGAGAATATTTTGCAATAAAAAGTAGATATCGCTTCAGACAAAAAAACCAAAGCTGACTATAAAGTCAGAAAGCGAAAAATGAAATAATTTGATATAGTATACAACCTATAAAGGTTATGTTCTGTATTCTATTTGTTGAGGTATTTCATGGCGCTTGTAATTGGCGTAACAGGTATTTCGGGAAGCGGTAAAAGTCGCTTGTGTTCACTTCTTGCAGAAGGCCATGAAGAACGAATCACGGTTCTCTGTCAGGATAGCTTCTACAATGGCTGCGGCAGCATCGACCCAGATGTCTACAACTTCGACGACTTAAGCTCACTAGACGTCGAAAGCATCAAGCTCGCTATCCACAACTGTAAGAACCGCCAGCAGCCTAATGAGATCCCTGTCTACGACCATTCTCAACATAAGCGTACGGGCTATCGCAACCTGGACCCAACCCATGTTGTTTTGGTTGAGGGACATATGATGTTTCAAGACCCTGCGATTCGTGATGCCGTTGACTACCTGCTCTTTGTTGATACTGATATGGACATTGCTATTGTTCGCCGTTTAAAGCGAGATATTGCCGAACGAGGACGAAATGTGAACGAGGTTACAAGCCGTTACATGCGCCACGTTCGTCAAGCGTCTTTAAAAACATTAGAAATTCGCAGTAAAGCCGACTTCGTGATACCCAACAACAATAGTTTCACAAATGCAGCGAACCTTTTGCAGTATTACATTGAATCGGTTCTGGACAGAAAAAGCGCAAAGCAATAAACCGCAAAAGAGATGCTCATAAAGCCAAAGCGATACATAAAAAATAGGAGCCTAAGCTCCTATTTTTTAGGACTTCTTTTATTTATAACCAGCTAATCGATGTTACTTCTTAATCTCATCAAAAAACTTTTTCACACCATCAAACCAAGTCTTTTGCTTAGGAGAGTGTTCACTCTCTTCGCCCATTGTTTCAGCAAATTCTTTCAAAAGCTCTTTTTGTCGATCTGTGAGATTGACTGGTGTTTCAACCACAACCTTACAAATCAGATCACCAACAGGGCCACCGCGAACAGGTTTCACACCTTTATTACGCAAGCGGAACAGTTTTCCTGTTTGACATTCACTGGTTACTTTCAAACGTACGCGACCATCTAATGTTGGAACGTCAATTTCGCCGCCTAATGCCGCTGTCGTGAAGCTAATTGGCACTTCGCAGTATAGGTTTGAACCATCACGCTCAAATATACTGTGAGGTTTAACAGACACCTGAACAAACAAGTCGCCCGCTGGGCCACCAAATGTTCCCGCCTCACCTTCACCAGAAAGTCGAATACGATCACCAGTATCAACGCCCGCTGGGATCTTAACATTAAGAGTTTTGTATTCTTGCTTACGACCTTGGCCGTGACAGGAGTTACAAGGATCAGAAATAATTTGCCCTTGACCATGACACTGGGGACACGTTTGCTGAACAGAGAAAAAACCCTGAGACATACGCACTTGACCCGCACCATTACAGGTAGGACAAGTCGTCGGTTTCGTGCCTGGTTTTGCCCCAGACCCTTCACAAACTTCACAGTCTACCAAGGTAGGGATACGGATTTTTTCTTCACATCCCCAAACTGCTTGCTCTAAATCAAGCTCAAGGGTGTAGCGTAAATCTGAACCACGACGAGTACGGCTTTGTTGGCCACCACCTCCGCCTGCACCACCGAAAATATCGCCAAAAACATCACCGAAGATATCACTAAAGCCACCGGCACCAGCGCCGCCGAAGCCGCCTGCGCCTGCCTGACCATTTACACCTTCATGACCAAATCGATCATAGGCCTCACGCTTCTCTTCTGTTGATAAAACCTCATAGGCTTCAGCAATTTCTTTGAACTTTTCCAGCGCTTCTTCGTTGTCTGGATTTTTATCCGGGTGGTACTTGTTAGCAAGCGAACGATACGCTTTTTTTATCGCTTTTTTGTCAGCATCACGACTGACACCAAGCACTTCATAATAATCACGTTTACTCATTACGAGGATTCCTGCACCTTTCGAGTGAGAGCAGAGAGAGCATAAATAAACCGTCTATGGTTCTCTCAAATCATAGGACTTATTTACACTTCCCTTCACCAATCCTAAAGACAGCAAAACACGGAACGTCCGTGTTTTGCCATTGTCCTTCATGGACGACGATTAAAAGTTGCCATTACGGCTTATTTTTTGTCGTCTTTAACTTCTTCAAACTCTGCGTCTACCGCATCGTCTTGTGGCTGAGAAGCCTGTTCAGCACCCGCTTCTTCGCCAGCGCCTGCTGCTTCAGATGCTTGTGCTTGTTCGTACATCTTCTGAGCCAAAGAACCAGATGCTTGAGTAAGCGCATTGGTTTTCTCTTCAATCGCTTCTTTGTCGTTAGACTCAAGCGCCGCTTCAAGATCTTTGATTGCCGTTTCGATTGCTTCTTTCTCTTCAGCAGTCGCTTTATCACCAGCCTCATCCAACGTCTTACGCGTTGCGTGGATCATGCCATCAGCCGTGTTACGAACCTGAACAAGCTCTTCGAACTTACGATCTTCCTCAGCATTGGCTTCAGCATCACGTACCATTTGTTCAACTTCATCATCACTTAGGCCAGAAGACGCTTTAATGACGATAGACTGTTCTTTATTTGTTGCTTTGTCTTTCGCAGATACGCTCAAGATACCGTTCGCATCGATGTCAAAGCTTACTTCAACTTGTGGAATACCACGAGGAGCCGGTGGGATATCAGCCAAATCAAAACGTCCTAGAGACTTGTTTTGACCCGCTTGCTTACGCTCACCTTGAAGTACATGGATCGTTACTGCATTTTGGTTGTCTTCAGCTGTTGAAAAGACCTGAGATTTCTTAGTAGGAATCGTAGTGTTCTTTTCGATCAGAGCAGTCATAACACCACCCATTGTTTCGATACCAAGAGTAAGAGGCGTTACGTCAAGAAGAAGAACGTCTTTTACATCACCTGCAAGTACCGCACCTTGAATAGAAGCACCCATTGCAACGGCTTCATCAGGGTTAACGTCTTTACGAGGCGCTTTACCAAAGAACTCAGATACTTTCTCTTGAACAAGAGGCATACGAGTCTGACCACCAACAAGGATAACTTCATCGATGTCAGAAGGATCGATATCAGCGTCTTTGATCGCTAGACGACAAGGCTCAAGAGAGTTAACAACTAGATCTTCAACCAAAGATTCAAGTTTAGAGCGAGTCAACTTAACGTTAAGGTGCTTAGGACCTGTTGCATCTGCTGTGATGTAAGGCAGGTTTACTTCAGTTTGGCTAGAAGAAGAAAGCTCAACTTTGGCTTTTTCACCCGCTTCTTTCAAACGCTGTAGCGCCAAAGGATCGTTGTGAAGATCGATGCCAGTGTCTTTCTTAAATTCAGCAGCCAAGAACTCGATAACACGCATATCGAAGTCTTCACCACCTAGGAATGTATCACCGTTTGTAGAAAGTACTTCGAATTGCTTCTCGCCATCTACATCAGCGATTTCGATGATAGAGATATCGAATGTACCACCACCAAGGTCATATACTGCAACCGTAGAATCGCCAGTCGCCTTGTCTAGACCGTACGCTAGCGCTGCTGCTGTTGGCTCGTTGATGATACGTTTAACATCAAGACCTGCAATTTTACCTGCATCTTTTGTTGCTTGACGCTGAGAGTCATTGAAGTAAGCAGGAACGGTAATAACCGCTTCTGTTACTGCTTCGCCTAGGTAGTCTTCCGCTGTTTTCTTCATTTTCTTAAGAACTTCAGCAGATACTTGTGGTGGCGCTTTCTTATCGCCTTTTGCTTCTACCCAAGCATCGCCATTGTCAGCCGCGATGATTTTGTAAGGCACCATTGAGATGTCTTTTTGTACAACTTTGTCTTCAAAGCGACGACCAATCAAACGCTTAACGGCGAACAAAGTATTTGTTGGGTTCGTTACCGCCTGACGCTTAGCAGACTGACCAACTAGTGTTTCGCCGTCGTCTGTAAAAGCAACAATTGAAGGAGTGGTGCGATCACCCTCAGCATTTTCAATTACGCGTGATTTTTCGCCATCTAGTACAGCAACACATGAGTTCGTTGTACCTAAGTCAATACCAATGATTTTACCCATTGTAATACTCTCCAGTAGAATTCTTTATTTCGTTGTTAATTCTGTATTTGGGTGCTCTTCCGAGCATTTCAACCTCAAACCGTCAATTTTTTGACGCGTTTTCGGTTTTCTCGCTATATTGCCGCCTTTACTAGGCCGCAGAGCTCACAACAACCATCGCAGGACGCATTAATCGACCGTTTAACGTGTAACCTTTCTGAACAACGTCCATGACAGTATTCGGTTCCATCTCAGGGTTTGGAACCATAGTCATAGCTTGATGCAATTCAGGATTGAATGGTTCGCCATGAGGGTCAACTTGCGCAATATCAAAACGAGCAAGTGTTTCAATCAAATCTTTAAGCGTTAGCTCAACCCCTTCACGAACGGAATCCGCATCGGAAGTTTGTTCAGTCGATGTCAAAGCACGCTCTAAATTGTCCGCCACTTTTACGATGTCTTTCGCAAATTTTTCTAGGGCAAACTTATGCGCTTTTTCAACATCAAGTTCAGCACGACGGCGAATATTTTGAGCATCAGCTTGTGCACGAAGTGCCGCTTCTTTATATTGAAGCGCTTCTTCTTTCGCTTTTGCCAGCTCGTCGTCTTCTACGATCTCTACTTCTGGCTCAAGTAATTCTTCTACTTGAGCACCTTCTTGTTGCAACTCTTCTGCTTGCAATTCATCTTCTAGGTTTGAATTTTTTTGCTGATCACTCATTCTTTCACTCCAAATAACAGAACGTAATTACCATCTGTGCGATGTATATGGGGACGCAAAATTGCCTTTCAACACCATTCCCTCATTAAATTTGCGGCTTTTTTATACGATTTTCCCGATCACGCCGATTGAATAAAAGTTTTTAACTAGCACTTGTCAAAAAACGAACAAATACTGTATAAATAACCATATGTTTATTTAAACTTCTGGAGCGCAGCATGTTGACCAGTATCGCGATATCTAACTTTGCCATTGTCGAATCACTAGAGTTGGAATTAAAGAAAGGCATGACCGTCATTTCAGGTGAAACCGGTGCCGGCAAATCTATTATGGTTGACGCGCTTTCGCTTTGCTTAGGAGGCCGAACCGATGCGGGCGTTGTCCGACATGGCGAGAAAAAAGCCGACATCAGTGCAAGCTTTGATATCAGCCTTTATCCTGAAGTCTTAAATTGGCTAGAAGAACACGACCTTGATCAAGAGCAAGATTGCATCCTTCGTCGAGTAATTACAAAGGAAGGTCGATCAAAAGCCTATATAAACAGCCGTCCATGTACATTAAGTGATTTAAAAGAAGTCAGTGCTTATCTTGTCGACATTCATGGTCAGCACGAACATCAGTCACTTTTAAAGAAAAGCGCACAACGAACGCAACTCGACGCTTACGGTCAGCTCACCGAATTAGCATATACAGTACGAACTGAATTTAATGCATGGCGCACCTTAAAAGATGAACTTTGCCAAAAGATGAACGTCAGCGCCGAGCAGGAAGCAAAAATTCAGCTTTTGTCCTACCAGCTAGAAGAACTAGCCCAACTTGACCTAAGACATAAAGAAATAGAAGAGCTCGAACAAGAGCAAGCCTTTCTCTCTAATATCGCAGAAGCGCAGCAGCAAGCCTACTTCGCCAGCAACCTTCTCAAAGAAAATGACGACGGCAACGTTTGCTCCATGCTTCACAACGCCATACAAAGTGCCAGTAACATACAACCTTTAACGCCCGAATTAGAAAGCGCACTAGAAATGATGAGTGAAGCCCTCATCCAAGCTGAAGAAGCAAGTTCAAGTCTTACTCACTACCAAGATACATTAGAACAAAACCCACAAAGACTATTAGAAGTGGAAGAACGACTGAGTCGTATCTATGATACAGCGCGAAAACACAAAGTATCGCCCGAGGCTCTGCTGATTTTACGCGACAACGTCGAATCTGAACTTAACAAACTGCAAGGCGGCGAAGAAAGTCTAGAGTTCTTAAAACTAAAAGAAGAACAGGCCTACGCGCAACTCACCGCCAGTGCGACCTTACTAACTGAAAAACGTATTCAAACAAAAGACAAACTCGCGTCTAAAGTAGAAGAGCAAATCCATGGCCTAGGCATGCCGCACGCTGGTTTCTTTATTGATTGTCAGCCTTTGGACCAAATCACCGCGAATGGATTTGAAGAAATCGAGTACATGATCGCATCCAACCCAGGTCAGCCCGCTCAGCCTCTGCGCAAAGTTGCTTCTGGTGGAGAGCTCTCGCGCATTAGCCTCGGTATTCAAGTCGTCACCGCTCACACGTCAACCATCCCTACATTGGTCTTTGATGAAGTGGATGTCGGAATTAGTGGCGGTATCGCAGAAGTGGTTGGTCGCATGCTTCGCTCCGTTGGCGCGCGCGGTCAAGTATTTTGTGTGACCCACCTTGCACAAGTAGCCGCTCAAGGGCATCAACATTTCCAAGTCAGCAAACAAGTCGCTGACGAGAGCACCTCTTCACAAGTGAAAACACTCAAAGAAGAAGAGAGAACACAAGAGATCGCAAGATTGCTCGGCGGCATAAAGTTAACAGAGCAAACCCTTGCACACGCACGAGAAATGCTAGGTAACGTGCACCTACAATAGAATCACTCACTGCTGTGAATGGGTACGACATCAGCAATGCGTACGACTGCCACTTGCATAAAAAACGCGGCTTGAACTCACGTCTAGAACCGCTAACGAAACAAAAGAGCCGTTGACGAAATAAAAGAGACTAAATAAACCGAAACAAAAAAAGCGACTCGGTTTGAACGAGTCGCTTTTTTATCGGAATAAATATAACGGAATAACCGTTTATTTTGATTTAGGACGAACGTAAATCACTAAGTTATGATCTTCGATGTCGTAGCCGTGTTCTTCGGCAATCTCTTTTTGACGTTGTTCGATTACAGGGTCAACAAACTCAACGACTTTTCCTGTTTCCAAACAAATCATATGATCGTGATGATCACCCTTTTCAAGTTCAAATACCGCTGTACCCGCTTCAAAATGGTGGCGAACAACAAGACCGGCTGTTTCGAACTGAGTCAATACACGGTACACGGTCGCTAGGCCTACATCCTCCCCTTGATCGAGAAGGGTACGGTAAACGTCATCCGCACTCATATGATGGTCACCAGCTTTCTCAAGGATCTGTAAAATCTTTACGCGAGGCAAAGTTACTTTAAGACCCACTTTCTTAAGCTCTTGATTTTCTGTACTCATGAGTAATTCTCTATTCGATCTCGTTAATAATTACTTTATTATTAGCACATCACAATTAGGATGATACCAATGAAGAAAACTTTATTATTAGTGGCCGCTCTTTTTACACTTAATGCTTGCAGCCTATTACCTGAACCTTACAAGGTTCCTGTAACCCAAGGCAACATCATTAAGCAAGAGCAAGTCGAACAACTTGCGCTCGGCATGACAGAACGCCAAGTCATCTATGTTCTTGGCACTCCGATGGTTCGAGACACATTCGCTCCCAACGAGTGGCACTATTTATTTAAATCAAAGTACGCAACATCAGCGGATAAAACCAGTCCAATTGAACAATTAACACTCACCTTTAAAGATGGCGTGTTAATCAACATCGATCAAGACTAGTTTTGTTAACAAAAGGAGGCTTGTCGTTAAACTACGACGAATGAGCCTCCTTAGTTTGCAGTGCAACGCCTTACTTTGCTGTTTTAGCGGCTCGGTTTGCTCTAGCCTGTTTTGGGTCCACTTTTAACTCTCTGTAGATCTCAACACGCTCACCAGGCTTTAATGCCTGCTCTTCGGGCTTACGAACCGCCTTACCAAAAATACCAACTTTCGCGTTTTCTAAGTCCAACCCTGGAAAAAATGCGTCAATATTCGACTTCAGCACCGCTTCTTTCACCGTGCAGCCTTCCTCAACGTCCAACGCGACTATCTTTTGTTTATCAGGTAACGCGTACGCCACCTCAACATGCATTTTACTCACCGTAAACAACCTTCGCTCTTTGACTGAACGCCTCAACCATGGTGTTGGCTACCTGACTAAATACCCCACCGAATGCAAACTTAAGCATGCCACTTAACTCGAAATCGATACTCAAAGATATCTTACACGTTGTCTCACTCAATGCTTGAAACTTCCAAATGCCATGCAGCTTTTTAAAAGGGCCGCTGACAAGCGTCATCTCGATTCCATCCGCTTGAGACAATAAGTTCTTCGTCGTGAACGCCTGTTTAACAGGCCCCTTACCCACCTCTAGCGACGCCACTATTTCAGTATCGTTCTGCGACAGTACTTTCGCACTTAAACATCCAGGTAAAAACGCAGGGTAATGATCTATATCATTCACTAAGTCAAACATCTGTTTTTGACTGTAGTTAACATGAGCAAAACGCTCTATACGACTCAAATTATACTCCTATCCATCCAGCCACAGTGATGAGGCCGATCAGTGGAATACTGACGAACTTCAATATCTTATACCACCAATCAAAATGCTGTGGCGCTTGTGTGATCATTTCTCTTCGGAGCATTTTCTCCGGTACAAACCATCCCACCATAACGGCAATCAACGTAGCGACAAGCGGCAACAAGATAAAGGACGTCAACGCATCCATCAATTCAAACAGGTTTTTATTAAACAGTAACTTCGCATCCCAGTGATTAAACGACAGAAGAATGGCGATGCCAACAAGCCAAATAAACGCGCCCAACATACTGGCAGCTTTTAATCGACCAATATAAAACTTTTCGTGAAGCCACGATACAAACAGCTCCATCATTGCAATGGCGGACGTCAAGGCCGCTATTGCCAACAAGATAAAGAACGACGCACCAATAACCTGACCACCGGGTAACGCACCAAATACAATCGGCAGCGTCACAAAAGCCAAGCTTGGGCCGGAGTCTACATCGATATTAAACTCAAACGCCAACGGAAAAATCACAACCACGGCAAGCAACGAAACCAGTAAATCCAGCCCTACGACAATCGAGCATGCCCTTGAGATCGACATTCTCTTATTCATATACGCGCCGTATGAGAACATCGCCCCCAATCCAACGCCTACACTAAATAAGGCATGACCAATCGCAGACAACACCATATCAAAGGAAAAATCACCCCAAGACCAAACAAGCATAAAATCCAACGCTTCTGCGGAATCACCAACAGAAAACGCATAAATAGCCAGCAGAAAGAGGAACGTAATCAACACGGGGAGCAATACCTTTACCAAGGTAGCAAGACCACGTGTGACCGATTGCCCTACTGTTAAGATCACAAGCATCATAAAGAGCGTATGCCAGAACAACATTTCAACGGGCGAATCAAGCAAGTCTTGATACATAACATCCGCTTCAAATCGGCCGATGCTCGTAAAAAGTCCCGTTATCGCGCGCTCAAAATACGCTAATGTCCAACCCGCGATGACGCTGTAAAAGGTCATAATCAACACGCCAGTGATGCCCGCCAACCAAGGCGCTAACACCCAAGCTGGGTGAAGCAAACGGCGTTCACTCAAATCATTCACCGTATCGATTGGGTTAGAACGAACCGTTCGACCAATCGCAACTTCGGCAATGACAATAGGCAAAGCGACAAACAAAAGGCATAGACAATAAACAAACAGAAACGCCGCACCGCCGTTCTCTGCCATCATGTAGGGGAACTTCCAAACGTTACCCAGTCCAATCGCTGCACCACTGGCAGCGAAAATAAATATCCAAGGGCTAGACCAAATACCTTGTAAACACCGACTCTCGGTCATACATTAAGCTCTGCTGTTCGCTCGATTACACACTGATTAAACGACTGAATAGCATTCAGATAGTCTGCTAAACAATGAATTATTCAAATATTTGACAAATTTTCTTACATTACACCGCAGACCTCAAGAAAAGCTTAGTTTTTTCCGTTTATCGACCGTATAATTTTGTCCTATGAGCAAATCAAAGAAAAAGAAATCAAATTCAACAGGCACCATCGCGCTGAACAAACGCGCCCGTCACGATTACTTCGTTGATCAAAAATTTGAAGCGGGTCTGGCCTTATCGGGCTGGGAAGTAAAAAGCCTACGTGAAGGCAAAGCGCAATTGGTGGACTCTTACGTCATTATCCATCAAAACGAAGCTTGGCTGATTGGCGCACGCATTACACCACTATTAAGTGCTTCGACGCACGTTGTATGCGAGCCCCTACGCCAGCGTAAACTATTACTCAACCGCCGCGAGATAGACCGGATTATTCAGATCACTGAACAAAAAGGTAAAACCTGTGCGGCCATGGCATTGTACTGGAAAGGCAACAAAATCAAATGTGAAGTTGCCCTAGTAACCGGTAAAAAAGATCACGATAAACGTGATACTGCCAAAGAACGCGACTGGGCGCGCGATAAAGAACGCCTAATGAAACACAGCGTATAAACGCTATGTACGGTTTTGCTAGCGTTAACGATCTGTTTTCGTTAGAATTGCCGATACTTTGGGGGTGACATGGTTTCGACGCTGGTCACGAACCCTGAGGTGCATGTCGAGAGTGATACGTGATCTCGTAAATCCCCTCGTATCAATTATATAGTCGCAAACGACGAAAACTACGCTTTAGCAGCTTAATAACCTGCTAGTGTGCTGCCCTCAGGTTGCTTGTAGCCCGAGATTCCGCAGTATCATAAATTACAAGATGCTACTCGATGCCCTGCCTGGGGATAAGAGTATAAGATCAAGCAGGCTCGCCAGTAACACCCTGTCCTTCGGGCGGTTCCTGGTCAAAAAATAGAAGTGACTAAACATGTAGAGCCGATGGCAGAGGACTGGCGGACGGGGGTTCGACCCCCCCCACCTCCACCAAATAAAGGTTTGATTTTAAAAGAGTTTTATAGAGTCATACCGTATACGTTGCCTAGAACTTGCGTAGCTAGTTTTAGAGCTCACATAAAAAAGCCGCTATTTAGCGGCTTTTTTATGTGAGCTCTAACCTTCTCGCAGTCGCTATCTTTTAAATAGAACTTGTATCCAAGTTGATCAACGACCTTTATCCTTTTTATCTCAGCAGACACACTATTTAGATCTGCTACAACTGTCTGAACACATAGTAAGAATGTATGTTTTTTTGATGAGTCTATTTCATTTTTACCTATATCCTGTCCCATGTAGTCGCGATAAGGCTTATAAGTAGTATTATTGTCCAACTCAAAATACAGAGCATCTAAATAAAATCTGTTCGTAGAGTGATTGGCAATAGAGATATTAATCGCTATGGTAGGCTCCTCTATATCTATAGCAAGCATAACAATCTCAGCGCTCACTTTGATATAAGGTTTAGTTATTCTGTTATTCACATAAAATAATCCAAGCAATACACCAAGCATACCTGCACTTGAGACATAAGGCTCAAAATTTTCTGAGTCACTCTCTAAGTAAATCCAATACAGAGCCATAGATAAAGCAAACAAATTCGCAACTACAACCAATTTAAAAAAACAGTTATCTTTCCCTCACTCAATCGTATTTTTGAAATACTTCATGCCGCCCCCTTGGCAAACGATATAGGATTAAACTTCAATGCATCTTACAAATGGTCCGGTGCCAGGTGCGAATAGCGCATAGTTATACCTATATCACTATGCCCTAGTATTCTCTACAATGTCAGTATGTTTCGGCTGTTCATCATAAAATGGCTGGCGAATAAGTGCCGAAAAATATGCGCGGCTTGCCACTTGGATAGGATGATATCAGTTCGCTTTCATGCTCTGTGAAACGCTGAGATAAAGAAAGTGAACTGATTATTCGGAATTATTTTCAATTTTGCGCTTTTATCACATCAAACATGGTAATAAGAGTATTGTCCTTTATATCAGGAGAAGTCTGAAGAACCTTAAACCCGTGCTTTTCATACAATTGAACTAATTTATTCTCACATTCCAAAATAATAACGCGACCGCCAATGAGCTGTCGTGCTTGATCTATTATGCAATATGCTTCTTCCAATATAAGCTTTAAGTTAATCGGGTTGTCTCGCACATTTTCATTTTTCCCTATCTGACCAATAAGGTGCGCTTTCACTTTTAACGTATCACTACTCGCTTTGAGTGTCTTTTTTTGGCTTTTTGATGCCGCAGCTGAAAGAGTGACTTCTTTAGTGGTGAGCGTAAAGTAGGCTAAGAGGATGCAGGCGTCATCGACAATAAAATAAGTTCGACCACGGTCTTCTTTTTCAAATCGAATGGAGATATCACGAATGAATTTTTGAACGTCTTCATTTTTAGTACATGAAAAATCGGCGATAAGCTCCTGCGCTAATTCTTCGCCGAATTCTTTTAAGACTTGACTGAGGGGGAGAAGCGTCGTGCTAATAATTTTAATCCTTTAGAACTTTCAGCCTTCAAGTCTCTATGCTTAACATTTACTGTACGAGGGTTTGAAACAGCCTCTAAAAATTTAGTACAGGCTTGTTCATTTTCAACAGCAAAGCTTTTGTCAAATGATGTTGTCGCCATGTTATAACTCCCTTCCCTTGCAAAAGGGTAAAATGGTACGTATTTCGTACTATTATAGTTTTGTTGACACCTACGTCAAATATATTTGACATGAATTGAAAGCACTAAGTTAGCACCTTTTGATCGTCCCACTAACACTCAACTCCTAATCCAAAAACTCTTAGTAGAAGTAGACCGCATCACTTTCATTCTCCTCTACATTTAAGCAGACTTGATACGTGCCAATAGCAAGCGTTTTACCATAGATATCTAAGGCAACAGACACACCGAAGCTGTTATTTTGCTCTGTTTCGGTCGCTTTATAGATACGCGACACCTGCCGGACGTACACTACTATCCTCAAAACCATTTATACCCTTACTGTCGCAGCCTTCAGCGTAGGCTCCAACCACTAAGGTGTTACAGCGCATCCGAAACGGTCTCCGCTATTAGCGCTAAAAGCTTTGAATAGTACATCGAGCACTTAAACACCACCAAAATTCTCCTGACGAAACAAATCGTAAGTTAGATCACCACTTTTACGATTTAGTACGTAAGTTCCATTTTTTATTCACACGCTGATTTTAGATTCCTTGACTATACTTTTGACTTAGATCAATAGGAAAAGAGCAAATACGCTTTCTTAACCTTGTAGAAGTCTTCTTTCGCAAGGAGTTTGATTGCCTATTTTCACTTTCCCTGCGGATCGACATTTTTCCATCTAACCATAACGTTAAATTTTTAAAGCGGTGAGCATAGGGGGAAGTTATGATCAATCATGTTTGGGGGCTATTGCACCACCCTGATCAAGAATGGAGATCCATCAGCGAGGAGCATGAAACAGTCAGTCATTTGTTCATGCATCATGTCTTAATTTTGGCGGCTATTCCTGTCGTCAGTTCATTTATCGGTACAACGCAAGTCGGCTGGACATTCGGAGGCGAAGAAGCCTTTAGGGTTTCTTATGGTGATGGCATTGTACTTGGAATCGCGTTTTATGCCTTAATCCTGTTGGCTATCGGGCTTGTTGGTAGCTTTATTCACTGGCTGGCACGGGGTCTACCAGACCGTCCAGATCGGAACGAATGTATTGTCTTTGCAGGTTACATTGCCACGCCGATGTTTTTAAGTGGGTTGTTCGCTATTTATCCGGTGTTCTGGTTATGCTTGCTGGCAATGGTGGCGGGTATCGCTTACACAGGCTACTTGCTCTACAAGGGCACGCCCAGTTTTCTGGGAATCAGCCACAAGCGAGGCTTTATTTTATCCGGTACGACACTTGGGGTTGGCATCCTTATCTTAGAAGCAATGCTCGGCATTGTTGTACTGCTATGGAGTATGGGGTCTGAGCACAGCGTAATTTGGAACTTCTTCTAACTTTGAGTTTATTAATCTTTGGGCTTCTTAGCCTTAAAAATTGATAACACAAAACATTCACCAACAACGCTTCGGGCCGTTTTGGCTTGAAGCGTTGTTTATTATTTATTCTTCCTTTTATTTATTAGTCTATTCGCTCTATCGCTCCGTCTGTTCCTTCTCGCACTCACTCTATCATCCCTCTCACTGTCTTTCCGTTTTCCTCTTCATTCAAGCAAAGAATAGGCTAAAGAGCCGGTCGTTTATGTCTTGACAAAAAAGTAAATTCACGACCCTTTATTCCTGTGCAGGTTCCTGTTAAATATAAACTATTTTTATCTTTGGTTATTACTTAAAAAATCTACCTAAGATGCGCCACGTTCGCTATAGTAATAGCCAGTCTGGATAAGAACTTAGTTCCCATTTCGTTGTGAAGGACGATGTGGACAGAAAACAATGTAAGGAGCTCTTCACTTGAACTCTCTAATTTGGATACCTTTGTTACCCTTGATTGGAACCTTGGTGCCCTTATTCTCCGCTCGATTCAGTCGAACGGCGTGTGCGTTTCTAACCGCAGGGTTACCTGCTTTAGCGTTATTTTTAATTTTATCAAAAGCACCTGAAATCTTTGATGGGCAAGCTTTTCAAGCGTCCATTCCTTGGATTCCTGCTATGGGACTTGAACTGGCCTTTCGCCTTGATGGTCTGGTTCTACTCTTTGCCATTCTCATTATCGGCATCGGGCTACTCGTTATTCTCTACGCGCGATATTACCTTTCTAGCCAAGACTCTATTGGCAAGTTTTACTCCTATCTGATTCTCTTTATGTTTGCCATGCTCGGCGTGGTTATGTCAGATAACTTAATCCAGATTTGGGTGTTCTGGGAGCTGACAAGTATCAGTTCGTTTTTATTGATCAGTTTCTGGGGACACAAGTCAGACGCTCGTAAAGGCGCACGCATGGCTTTGACCATCACCGGCGCTGGCGGGCTTGCCTTGTTGGCAGGTTTGCTGATTCTTGGTCAAGTCGTTGGCAGCTACAGCTTGCAAGATGCCCTCGACAGCGGTGATCTGGTTCGCGCAAGTGCGAGCTACCCAGTGATTGTTGTTTTGGTTCTATTGGGCGCGTTTACTAAATCGGCTCAGTTCCCGTTCCATTTTTGGCTTCCCAATGCGATGGCCGCACCTACGCCAGTAAGTGCTTACTTACACTCTGCAACAATGGTGAAAGCAGGCATATTTTTGATGGCTCGCTTTTATCCGACTTTGGCGGGTACTGAACTGTGGTTCTTAATTGTCAGTATGACAGGGCTTGCCACCTTCCTTTTAGGTGGTTATATCGCGCTGTTCCAGCACGATCTAAAAGGGCTTTTAGCCAACTCGACCATCAGTCATTTGGGCTTAATCACCTTGCTGCTCGGCATGGGAACCGATCTGGCACTTGTTGCCGCGATTTTTCACATTATTAACCATGCGACCTTTAAGGCGTCGTTATTTATGGCAGCGGGGATTATCGATCACGAATCTGGCTCGCGGGACATGCGGCAATTAAACGGTCTCTGGAAATACATGCCCTATACCGCCACACTGGCGATGGTTGCCTCTTCCGCGATGGCGGGTGTGCCTCTATTAAACGGTTTCTTGTCAAAAGAAATGTTCTTTACGGAGACGCTGCACCAAGGTTCGCTTGGTTCACTGTCTTGGATGGTGCCAGTTATGGCGACCTTGGGTGGCGTTATGTCCGTTGCTTATTCGACCCGCTTCGTTCACGACGTATTCTTTAATGGCGAGCCAATCAATTTACCCAAAACACCCCATGAACCGCCAAGGTACATGCGCGTTCCAGTCGAGATACTGGTTGGATTGTGTTTGTTAGTCGGTATTTTCCCAAGTTTGGTGGTGGGAGATCTGCTTTACGCGGCTTCCGGTGCCGCATTGAACGATTTTGTTCCTTACTATAGTTTGGCTATTTGGCACGGGCTTAACTTCCCGCTTCTTATGAGTGTTCTCGCGCTGATTGGCGGTTTGTTTGTGTATTACAATCGTCAGCACTTGTTTAAGTTTCAATCACAGTTTCCGGTCAGCGACCCTAAATTGGTGTTTGAAGGCATAGTGCAGCAGATTTCAGCCCGCGCCGAGCAGTTCATGGCGATTGTCGATAACGGTTCGCTTCAGCGCTATATCTATTTTGTGTTGAGCTTGACCATCGTTATGAGTGCGGTTCCTCTACTTGACCTAAATACAACGGCTGGCCGCCGCCCTGAAATTCCAGTTGATGCGCTGTCAATTACCGCTGCGGTACTGTTAACCATTTCAGGGCTGGCGACGGTTCTTTGGCATCGCAAGCGTATGGTTGCCTTGATCACGTTGTCTGTTGTTGGTCTGGTGGTGACTCTGGCGTTTGCTAAGTTCTCCGCACCTGATTTGGCTCTGACTCAACTGTCAGTAGAAGTCGTCACGGTGATCTTGCTGATGCTGGCCTTGTTTTTCTTACCTCAGAAAACACCAAAAGAGTCTTCTCCGCGACGTATTGTCCGAGACCTTGGGATCGCAGCCATGCTAGGTGGTATTGTTGGTACGATCAGCTACGCTATGATGACTCGTCCATTAGACACCATTTCAGACTTCTTCCTTGCCAACAGTAAAATTGGCGGCGGTGGCACCAACGTGGTGAACGTCATCCTTGTTGACTTTAGGGGCTTCGATACACTGGGCGAGATCACGGTATTAGGCATCGCCGCATTGGGTATCTACAAATTGATCGCGCGTATGAAGCTGTTCATGCCATCAAGTGATTCAAATGGCCGACCTTGGTCTACTGACAGCCACCCTATTTTGCTTGCGGTTATTTCTCAGTCCTTGTTACCACTTGCGTTGCTGGTATCGGCTTATATCTTCCTTCGTGGACATAACTTACCGGGTGGCGGCTTCATCGCGGGGCTGATTACATCGGTTGCGATCATTCAGCAATATGTTGCACACGGTGTTGATTGGATGAAGGATCGAATGAAGCTGGACTATCAAGTCATGATCGGTTCAGGTATCACGATTTCTGCGCTAACGGGCGTGGGCAGTTGGTTCTTTGATCGTCCTTTCCTAACGTCTTGGTTTGATTATTTCTACCTGCCAGCCATCGGCAAATTCGAACTGGCCAGTGCGATGATCTTTGACTTAGGTGTTTACCTAACCGTAATTGGCGCAACCATGCTGATACTGGCTAACTTGGGTAAACTTACGACCAGCGAACGTCCTGTTTTAGAGGAGCATGAATAATGGAAGGGTTATACGCGTTTTGCGTTGGCATTTTAACGGCCTGCGGTATTTTTCTAACGATGCGTGGACGAAGCTTCTCTGTTGTCGTCGGTCTGACCATGCTGTCTTACGCCGTAAACTTATTTTTATTCGCTAGCGGTCGCTTGAGGCTTGATGCTGCTGCCGTGTTAGGGCAATCAGAAAGCTACAGTGACCCACTTCCTCAAGCGTTGGTTCTAACCGCCATTGTAATCGGTTTTGCGATGACGGCTTTCGCCGTTATCTTGGCCATGAGAGCACGTGCAGATTTGGGCAACGATCATGTTGATGGACGTTTACCACCACCTCCAGAAACGCGAAAAACTGGCAAACAAGGAGGCCAGCGCTAAATGCAGCACCTTGCTATTCTCCCTATTATTTTACCTCTGCTAACGGGTGCGTTGTTATTGCTGCCGCCGTTTAGTACAACTCTTGCCCGTCAGCGTATCTTTGCAATCGCCTCTTTTGCGGTACAAATCGTGGTAGCGGCACTGCTTCTGATACAAACCAACGATCAAGGTACCACTCAATATATTTTGGGTAACTGGCAAGCACCTTTTGGTATTGTGCTTGTTGCCGATTCAATGTCGACCTTGTTGGTGTTGTTATGTGTCTTTTTGGCTTTTTGCGCTCATTTATATGGCTGCGCAGGAGACGATAAAGAAGGTGCTTATTTCCATCCGTTGTTTATGTTTCAAGTCATGGGGATCAACGGCGCCTTTTTAACCGGTGACGCGTTTAACCTCTTTGTATTCTTCGAAGTCTTATTAATCGCATCTTATGCGTTGTTGATTCATGGTGGCGGAAAACAAAAGACGCAAGCGACCATGCATTACGTGATTCTAAACCTAGTGGGATCGAGTGTTTTCCTATTTGGATTAGGCATCTTGTATGGCACGCTTGGTACACTCAATATGGCCGACATGGCCGCTAAAGTCAGTACTTTAGATGAGAGTAATGCGATATTGGCAGAAATTGGCGCGTCTATGCTCTTGGTCGTGTTCGGTCTAAAGTCGGCGCTGTTGCCGTTGCAATTTTGGCTGCCTCGCACCTATGCCAGTGCCAGCGCTCCCGTTGCTGCGATATTTGCCATTATGACGAAAGTCGGTATTTACAGTATTTTCCGAGTTCACATTATGATCTTCGGTGATCATGCAGGTGAGCTGGCGAATATGGCACAAGCTTGGTTATGGCCATTGGCTTTGCTTACTATTTGTATCGGGACGATCGGCGCATTTGCGGCACCGACCCTGAAGTTACTCGTTGCGAACATGGTGGTTCTGTCCGCAGGTAGTTTATTAGTCTGTGCGGCGATGCAAAGTGAAGAAGCAACTGGCGCGGCGCTGTATTACTTATTACACAGTACCGTTATTACCGCAGGTCTGTTCTTGGTTGCTGATATTATTTCGAAGCAACGTGGTAAAGCAGAAGATCGTTTCGTGCGTTCAAAGGCGCTCAAACAGCCTGTTATTTTAGGTATTGCGTTCGCTATGGGAGCCATTGGCTTGGTTGGTATGCCGCCTCTGTCTGGCTTCGTTGGCAAGATCTTGATCCTGCAAGCGGCGCAATCAACCGCAGAAATGATCTGGGTTTGGCCCATTATGCTCATTAGTAGCTTAGCAGCGCTTATCTCGCTCTCTAGAGCGGGTACGACGCTTTTCTGGCGTCATTCTGGCGGCGTGCAAGATGACGCGCCTATCGCAACGAACATTCAACTCATTGCGGTGTTCTTGCTGATGGCAGCTTCTCCATTATTGGTTCTGTTTGGTGGGCCCATCGTCGAAATCGCCCAACATGCAGCAAACGGCTTACACGATCCTAACCAATCTGTCTTCCCGCTACTTCCATCGATTCAAACAGGAGGAGCTCAGTAATGCGTCTTCTACCTATGCCGATGCACAGCTTACTGCTTTTTGTGGTCTGGCTGATGCTTAATAACTCGGTCAGTGTCGGTCACATGGTGCTGGCGTTATTTTTCGCGATAACCATTCCTCTTATCGTGTCTGGAATGCGTGATGAGCATCAGAAGATCAAAAAACCGTTTTTAGCGGTTCGTTACTTCTTTATGGTCTTAGGCGATATTATTACCGCCAATTTCGAAGTCGCGCTATTGGTTGTCGGCCCACTGAAAAAACTTCAACCTGGGTTTGTCGCAATTCCGATTGAGATGAGCTCAGACTTAGGCATTACGATTCTAGCGAGTACGGTGTCACTTACACCGGGCACCGTCAGTGCTGAAATCTCAGAAGACAAACAATGGTTATATGTTCACGCATTACATTTAACCAATGAAAGCGAGCTGGTTGATATGGTCAAGAAACGCTATGAGGCACCGATCAAGGAGATTTTAGGATGCTAGATTGGGCTATTTTTATCGTTGCCATTTTCATATGTATCGCACTATTTCTAAATTTATGGCGTTTGATGGTTGGACCTAAACTGTCCGACAGAATTCTCGCGCTCGACACCATGTACATCAATACCATCGCATTAATCATGTTGTACGGTATTTATATGGGCACTGCTCTGTACTTTGAGGCGGCGCTCTTGATCGCCATGCTTGGTTTTGTCAGTACCGCAGCGCTTTGTAAGTACTTACTTCGTGGCGATATTATTGAATAGGAGAATTGACTATGTCATTTTTTGTTGAAGCCGTTGTCAGTGTTCTTCTTGTATTTGGCGGCATATTTTTACTGGTCGGTTCGATAGGTCTTGCACGCTTACCGGATATCTATACCCGACTGCATGCACCGACTAAAGCGTCTACTTTAGGCATAAGCGGCGTGTTGATCGCTTCGATGGTTTATCACTCATTCAGTCAGTCGACGTTCTCTGTGAATGAGTTACTGATTACCTTGTTCTTATTGATAACAGCACCGGTTGCGGCCAATATGATTGCTAAAACGGCGCTACATCATGAGACAAAGGCGATTGATAAAACCAAAGGCCAAGAGCTAATGGAGACCATTAAGGAGCGCCGAGCACCGGAATTAGTGGATGAGCGAAAGGACAGCACGCAGGAGAAAAACGTTTAACGCGTTGATCTCGTCTGAACTTACCTAAACTTAGACAGCATCTCACTAGCCATCAGTTAATAAAAAGGCCAGCTTGATAAACATCAAGCTGGCCTTTTTTATAGAGCGCTTTTTACTATTGCTTTTACTAGAGCTCTTGCTATTAACAGCATGTTCCATAAACCGTCATGTTCTTCTGTGGAAAACGCAGTTATGTATCCACAGAAGACATTCCAATCCTGTCTAACCTGCTCCGAGTACAGTCTCGGCTAAGAACATAGAAGCAGCATAACCGACGGTATAAACAATCAATAACAAGAAGCTGTATCGAGCGTATGAACCAAAGGTAAGACCCGACACCTTACTCATCGCCACGATCCCCGCCGCAGAACCAATCACTAACAGAGAACCACCAACGCCTACCGCATAGGTTAACCCTAACCATTCTGCTTCAGACATGGTAATACCCGCTTTAAGCAGTGCAGCGGTTAGCGGAACGTTATCGATTGCAGCCGACAGTACACCCATTATGTAGTTTGCAACAACAGGAGGAAGCACTTCGTACATTCTAACCAATGCGTCCAAAACTTCGATCTCTTTGAGCATGCCAACGAGTAGCAAGATACCAAGGAAGAACAATAATGTTTCGAATTCGATAACACGAATGTACTCAAGAATCGGCGTTTCGTCTTCGTCTTCGCCATAAAAACGCGCCACAAGGAACATAACGGACAGACCAAGTAAGAACGTCAATACAGGAGGGATATTAAACAAGACATTCGAAACAATCGTGCCGATGATCGTCGTCAAAAAGATGCCGGCAATCGCTAAATCCACGCCACGTACATCCGTTCTGCGGATTTGGACATTGACCGTTTCGGTCATACCACGTGACAAAAGGATCGCTAACGCAAGTACCGCAACAAACGCAGGTAAAGAGAGCATCAACAAATCAAGAATACTGACTTTATTCGCCAAGAAGATCATTAAGGTTGTTACGTCACCGGTGATCAAAGACACACCACCAGAGTTAACCGAAAAAACCACCAATGTCGCGAAACGCACTGTTTTCTTGGTCGAAAGGTTCAATGAGAGAATCAGTGTGACAGACACTAACGTTGCTGTGATGTTATCCGCCAAAGAAGAGAACACAAAACAGAAAATCGCGGTCAAAAATAGAAGCCTTCGCTCACTTATTTGCTTAGGCAAAAAGAGGTGAATCAAGTTTTCAATCATGCCTTTTTTATTGAGGTAGGCCACGAATGTCATCGCTGCAACCAAAAATAGCCAAAGGCTGGCGATCTCAGATATATTCTCTAAGAAGCCTTCATTTACAGCACCTTCGTGACCCGCATCGTGGAAAATAAACAGCAAAAACCAAGATAGCGTACCTAAAAACAGGGTCACTTTGGCTTTGTTAACGTGAATCACGTCTTCCAAAACGACACCGAGCAATGCAATAACAGCTAAGCCAATTAATATAAATTGCAATAAAGCAGGCATTTAACGAACCTCAATGGGAAAAATTATTATTTTGCGCCTTCTCCAGAACGCAGCGAGCACATTCTACAAAGCTTCTATAGAATCGCCTACCTTTTGTACGGCTTTTTTTTGAAAATTCATTACAAAAAATTAGTACAATCAGTCTTTTTTGAAAGAAAAGTACAAAAAAGCAAACATTTATTGTTTGCTTTTTGAACAAGTCTAACCAATACTAATATTATCGTGCGTCTAATTCACGGTGAACGCTATGACTATTAATTCAAGTGAAGGACTAAACCTCTATCAGCAATCTCTGTATAACCTGAATAAGGCGACTACTAATCGAGATGCTGCTGACCGCTACCCTCCAGAAAAGGATGAGGTAACACTCACTTCTGCTTCACAAGAACTGCTTCAGCGCTCTAAAGAGGGAACTGAAAATACAGCATCCGAATTGCAGGAAGAGCAGGATTTTGTCCAAGTTTCCAGCAGCATCGGAAGGTTTTCGCGTGTCACAGGATTAAGCAACGAAGAAGCCGTCGACCTTTACCGCTCTATTCAGAGCTTAGGCTAAGACAGTCTCCACTCGGGGCACAGTATGCCTCATCTGCTCTATTTTAACCCTGACAAACCTCAAAAATGAATAAAACATTCTAAAAATTGATTATAAATTCCATTTAATTTAAATCTGAGTAGACGCTTGGGTTCCAAATCTGCATTATGCGATCCACTTGCTCTAATGGCTCAAAGCCGTATTTCGTGTACAAAGTATGAGCGTCTTTTGTTGCAAGCATAATACGACGCAACCCCTGAAGGTCAGGATGGGACACGATGTTTTCCATTAAAAACTTAGACAAACCTTTCCCACGATACGCTTCTAAAATAAACACGTCAGCAAGATACGCAAACGTCGCTTTATCGGTCACCATTCTGGCAAAACCAATTTGTTTAGGAGGGTGCTGTATAGTAGAACGGTCTGATTCGGCGAACACAGCAAAACACAGAGAATTTTCTATTGCTTTTTTTAGGGTCTCAGAAGGGATGCCTTTTGCCCAATAGCTCTCAGACAAAAACGAGTAAATCGTATCAAAATCAAATAATGACGCCTCTGTCGATATAAAATAGCCTTTCATTTTACCGTCTCTACCAGTTCGTAAATAAATTGCGTTAATGAATAGAATAGGTAAAACAATAAAATAAAAGGCTGACTTTAAATTCGTAAAAAGCGAGAAAGTTTTAAAGACGCTAAGCGAAATCAAATGTGAGAATAAGTCGAGCTTCGTTCGCTTGCACTTCGGGAGACCGATGCACGATGCCTCTGCCTTCGTTTTCATACCACTTTTCGCCCTTTAATAAACCAACATCGCCCGCTTTAAGTTGAAAAACAGTCGCATCTTTTGAAACGAGCCCCGAGTGCTCATCTGGCAATCCGCCATTTCCTCGGCCCAATTTTGCTCTGCTTATATCGGAGTTTTCAAGCCATTGCGTTGCTGGCCCGCAGTAGGTGGTGATCAGGCGGCAAGGCACCTGATCAACGTGAAAACGAGGACACATTGCCCGCTTCACTAAAGAAATTCGTAAACCGACTTGTTCAAGCTCAAACAAACAGCAAAAAGCCTCGAGCAATAAGCGAATATCTTCGATAATAAGGTCACGACCTTCGCACTCAGGGAAAACCCGTTGTAACGTCGTTTCGACGTTTTCGACCGAGACGGTTTCACTGTGTGACAGTAGCTTTGGACGTTCACTCAGGATCGAGACTAATGTCTCAACGGCGTTAATTAGTGAAGGCTCTAGCGTGCGTTCCCAAGCAACGAAGTTCAGCTCATCTTCGTAAATCTGAGCAATATCCACCAGCTCATTTACAAGACGGCTGGATTGAGATGGCACAATTTCCGGTAGGGCCTTTTCATTTAAGAGTTGAGCGATAAGACTCACGCGACCTCCTCCCATTTTGGAAATGGATCTGACAATCCACGCCAGTATTCCTGTCCTTCTAGCAACTCTTCTTCAGACAGCAAACATTGGTCTAGCGCCTTGATCATCGCGTCTTTATCCAGCTCTTGTCCGATAAACACCAGCTCCTGTCGCATATCACCAAATGGTTCATGCCAGTCTTTCATGATGATATCGATAGACTCTTGATCTTGCGGCCAGCGCTCTTTCGGAACTGCGCGCCAAAACATACCCGCAAAGCCATATTGAGCGACGCCGCCTGCCTGACTCCATTGACCTGCAAACTGTGGTCGAGACGCCAACCAAAAGTAGCCTTTCGAGCGAATCAGCTTGCCGTACTCTTTTGTATTGTGAAGTAAGTTATAGAATTTCTCAGGGTGAAATGGCTTGCGTGCAATGTATGAGAAACTTCCTATTCCATACTCTTCGGTTTCCGGTACATGCTCACCTCGCATTTCTTTCAGCCAACCCGCTGACTGTTGCGCTTTTTCAAAGCTGAATTTACCAGTCCCAAGTATGCGATCAATGGCAATGTTGCCAGCTTGAATGGGGACAATATCGGCCTCTGTATTGAGCGTACGTAAGATTGCCGTCAGTTTAGCCAGCTCTTTCTCTGACACTAAGTCCGTTTTAGAGACCAGCAAAATGTCTGAGAATTCCACTTGATCGACAAGCAGATCAGACACACTGCGTTCATCCTCTTCGCCTAAGCTTTCACCAACATCAGAAAGGTATTTACCTTGTTCGTAGTCTTTGAGAAAGTTAACAGCGTCGATTACGGTCACCATCGTATCCAATGTCGCGATATCAGAAAGGCTAACGCCATCTTCGTCGGCAAAGGTGAAGGTTTCAGCGACTGGTAATGGCTCAGAAATACCCGTCGACTCGATCACTAAGTAGTCAAAACGACCACCCTCAGCAAGCTTTCTGACTTCAAGAAGAAGATCTTCACGCAATGTACAACAAATACAGCCATTGCTCATTTCCACCAGTTTTTCTTCTCCACGACTTAGAGAAACTTCTTGCTGGACAAACGCGGCGTCTAGGTTAATTTCACTCATGTCATTCACAATGACAGCGACTTTAAGGTTATTTCTATTGTTCAGAATATGGCTTAGAACAGTGGTTTTACCTGCCCCAAGGAAGCCAGATAACACCGTAACTGGCAGTTTTTTATTGATAGATTGCATAGATGTGACCACTTAGAAGGCGATAATTTTCTAGATTTTATGATTACGTTATAACATAACAAACTAGTTTTATCAAAGTCGGTATCTCACCTTACAAAGAGTACATAAACAAACAAGGCCGATCATTAGAATCAAAAAATAAGCGTGAAAGCCCGTTTTAAATCTTGACCTAGTTCAGCTAAAAGTAACTTATCCACGCGCCTTTAACACTGAACTGTTAAAGTTAAGGAAGGTGTGAGCAAGTCTTCTGGCTTCAGCTTGTGGATAACGCTTGGCAAGTTTCGCAATGTGGCTACAACTAATAAGGAGAACCGCTTAATTTGATGGATACCCTGCTTTGCGCCGCACCCATTCTCTTTCTAATATGGGCAATGACGAAACGTAATGCACTGCCGTCGCACATCGCGCTGCCGTTAACAGCAGGCATTGTTGGCCTGATACAAGTGTTCGCTTTTCACGCAGATATCACACTGCTCATGGCCAATGCTCTCGCTGGAACCTTATCGGTGTTAACGCCTATCTCAATTGTCGCGGGAGCAATTCTTCTTAATCGAGTGTTGGTGGTTTCTGGTAATGAACAAGTCTTAAGAGACTGGCTCAGTAGCATCAGTGTGAACCCCGTTGCCCAACTTATGATCATTGGTTGGGCCTTTGCGTTTATGCTCGAAGGGGCTTCTGGATTCGGTACTCCCGCTGCTATTTCAGCACCGATTCTTGTCGGATTAGGCTTTCCGCCACTACAAGTCGCGATGCTCGCTTTGGTTATGAATTCGGTTCCGGTTACATTTGGCGCGGTTGGAACGCCAATTTGGTTTGGCTTTTCTGGACTAAGTTTAAGCGATTCAAACCTACTCGACATTGCCTTTAACGCGGCTGTCGTAAACAGCCTAGCTGCCCTAATTATTCCCGTTATAGGACTCGGGTTTATCCTAGATAGTCATACGATCAAAGCTAACCTGCTCTTTATTTTGTTGAGTATTCTTGTTTGTACGATCCCTCATACGCTTTTTGCCATTTGGAACTACGAGTTTCCTTCTCTCGTGGGTGGCGCCATTGGGTTCGCGATGAGTATTCTATTGGCAAAAGGGAATATCGGATTGTCACGACCTCAGCAAGGCCAACCTTCGCCCACGTTCAAGGGCAATAAAAGTGTCGTTAAAGCACTTCTGCCCTTCTTATTGTTAATAATAATTTTAGTCATCACTCGTGTGCCCGCCTTCGGTATAAAGCAAGTATTTAATGACCCGACACCGCTTGCGAGTATAGAGCTAAACCACAGCCTACTGTCTGTGAGCCACGCACTGATTTTAAGCGCAACCAACTTGCTCAATACGGGGGTTAGCTGGCAGTATAAAACCCTTTACGTCCCAGCCATCATTCCATTCTTGCTCGTTGCACTCATTTGCATCCCTCTTTATCGGCTGTCTGTACGCGATGTAAAACACATTACAATTGAAACGGGATCACGCATTTTTCTTCCCTTTATTTCGTTGATTGGCGCGCTCATCATGGTGAAGTTTATGATGATGGGGGAAGAACGCGCGCCGATGGTGTTACTCGCCAACACGTTTTCAAATTTACTTGGGGAATACTGGATCTATGTCGCATCGTTACTGGGCGCACTGGGAAGTTTTTTCTCTGGTTCGGCAACGATTTCTAACCTAACATTTGGCGCTATTCAGCAAACGATCGCTCAGTCTTCTGGCTTATCTATCACTCTGACACTGGCATTACAATCAGTTGGAGCGGCCATGGGGAATATGGTGTGCATCAATAATATTATCGCCGTCTCTACGATTCTAAATATTCGCAATCAAGAAGGTGCGATCATTAAGCGCACCGTTGTCCCTATGCTCGCCTACGCGGCAGTCGCCGCGTTATTTTCTCTCGCACAGTAGGTATTACGCCAGTCCTTTATCTATCGCATATTTTGTTAGTCCAGCAGTCGTATGAATATTCAGTTTGTTTTTTATATTTTGACGATGGGTTTCCACCGTTCTCACACTGATATTAAGGCTTCTGGCCACTTCTTTGTTGGCACGTCCTGACGCCAGTTCCACCAACACGTCGGTTTCTCGTTTTGTAAGAGCCTCAGCCTGAGTGTCTGACTCCTTTTCAACGGCGACAAACAGAGATTGCGACGCGCCAGCACTAAAATAAGTCCCGCCTTGATACACGGTTTCAATCGCTGTAATAAGCTCATTGACCGACACGTCCTTTAACACATAACCGCTCGCGCCAGATTGCAGCAAAGATAAAATATACTCGCGGTCATGATGCATACTTAGCATCAAAATCTTAGTGTTTGGTTGTTCTGCGTTAAATCGCTTAGCCGCCTCAAGGCCGTTTAGTACAGGCATAGAAACGTCCATTAGCACAACATCAGGTTTCAGCTCTTTCGCCTTCTCAAGCGCTTCTAATCCATTGTTCGCTGTCCCTACTATGTTGATATAGTCTTCGAGGTCTAAGCGAGCATAAAGGCCATCTAGCACCAACAAATGATCGTCGACCAACATAATATTAATGACTTGTTTATTATTTCTATTAAGCGTCATTTATTTCTCTCTCTGTCCCGATTGGCAAGCTGGCTTTTATTATGGTTCCACCACCAATACGACTGGTTAGGTTAAAGTCACCTTCCACCAGCTCTAATCGTTCACGCATGTTAATTAAACCAATGCCATCGGATGCTTGCTCAGCATCAAACCCTTTACCATTGTCCTTACATTCAAATTTCAATCTATCGGATTGCAGCCATACCCGAATAATAACCTTAGACGCGCCAGCATGCTTCTCTATGTTACTCAGACATTCTTGCACGAATCGATAGAGGGTTATTTCAATCACTTCAGGAAGTTGGTCTAGATTCGAAGGATAGTCGCTATTGACGGATATGTTTGTCCGCTCTGAAAAATTATCCAACAATTGTTGCATGGCGGGGATCAAACCAAGGTCGTCTATTACCGATGGTCTAAGATTATGAGAAATCTCCCGCACTTCATTGATGGTTTGCTCAATCATCTTTTCCGCCGTTTCAATCTCCTCAAACACAGAGCTTTGTTCATGGCCTTTTTTGATTTTACTGGCAACCAATTCAATACGGAATTTGCTCGACACCAACATTTGATTGATGCCGTCATGTAGCTCACGGGAAAAGCGCCGCCGTTCGTTAATTTGCAAACGAATAAAGCTTTGAATTAACGTTTTCAGTCTCGCATCAGCAAGGTGGTGTTCTCGAATATTAATAAATACACCGAGTGATATCACCAATAACACGGTGCCTCCAACTATGAGTAAAATCGAGTACACGCTGTTCGTTATATTATGGTTAATGGACGCTTGTGCGGAGTTTAGGTCATCGTAGATATCATCAAGATACAATCCCGTCCCAAGCATCCATTGCCAGCGATCGATCAAGACGACGTAACTCAGCTTGTCTTCTCGGTTCATTAAAGGCGGTTTTTCCCAAATATAACGATGGAAACCGCCCCCATTATTGGCCGCATGCAACATGCTTTTTATTAAGTAGTTACCTTCTGAGTCCTGAAATTCCAACAGGTTTTGACCCACAAAACTCGGTTGGGTTGGGTGTACTATGTTGACGCCAGCTTGATCGTAGACAAAGAAATAACCATCTTCCCCGTAGGTTAACCCGGTTAGTAATGTCTTAATTTTTTCTTGGGCGTCATGGTCTGATAATGCACTGTCTTCCAATATCGGTTTGATTGCCGACATGGCAATGGACACATTGTGACGGAGTGCTTCACGGCGAGTATCGATCATGCGGCTTTCATAAAAAGCCAACTCACGCGACGTTAGCACATGAGTCTGAGTCAGTGCGACGTAGGTTATAATGGCCGTCGCCGCTAGCAGTGGAATCACGGCCAGTAGAATAATTTTACTTTTTAAGTTCACTTAAACGCCTTTTTATTATTTGTATTCGGCTTTTTACTCATATCATCCATAAAAACAACAAAAGAGAAACACAAGTTTCTCTTTTGATTTCAATTTTAGTTGCTCTCTTTAAAGAGACACAAACTTCATCCTGATGCTTAGGTTTTAACCTTCGCTCTTAATCCATCCCATACAGTTCCGGCATCAGAACAATACTGACCAATACCAACACTTGAATCAGGATAAAGGGCATAACGCCTTTATAAATATCCATCGTTTTAACGGTGGGCGGTGCCACACCTTTCAAGTAGAACAGACTGAAACCAAATGGAGGCGTCAGGAAGGATGTTTGCAAGTTCATCGCGATCAATATAGCAAACCAAACCATATTAAGACCCAAAGCCTCAGCAACTGGCGCTAAAATAGGCACGATAATAAAGGCGATTTCGACAAAGTCGATAAAGAAGCCCAGTATTAAAATAGCCACCATCGATAGAATGATAAAGCCCCACTTTTCTCCGGGTAGGCTAAGTAACGCTTCTTCTACAATATAGTCACCACCAGTATAGCTGAATGCCATTGAGAAGGCCGTCGCGCCCATTAAAATAGCGAACACCATTGCCGTTACTTTGACGGTTTCAAGTGCACTGTCGAACACCATTTTCCAGCTAAACGAACGATAGATAAGCGCTAATACAATCGCTCCCACGCCACCCAATGCAGACGATTCTGTCGGCGTCGCAATGCCCGTAAAAATTGAACCAAGTACGATCAATACCAAAGCCAATGGCGGAACAATGGCTTTCAGAGCGTCAATGACTTGCTCCTTTCGACTGCCAAGATCCTCATCATGAGGAATGGCAGGTGCGAGCTCAGGTTTCATCCAAGTTATAATCAGAATATAACCGATGTAACACGCAATCAGCACGAACCCCGGTAACAAAGCCGCGTGAAATAGGTCGCCAACTGGAATGCCTAATACATCCCCAAGGATGATCAAAATAATAGACGGCGGAATGATTTGCCCTAGAGTACCAGATGCGCAAATCGTCCCTGTTGCCAACTTCTTGCTGTAGTTGTATTTCAGCATCACAGGCAATGATATTAAACCCATTGCGACGACGCTGGCACCGACAACGCCTGTCGACGCGGCAAGTAACGAACCAACAAGTATGGTTGAAATAGCCAAACCACCGCGCACACCACCAAACAGCTTACCCATTGCTTCAAGCAGTTGCTCAGCCAAACGCGTTTTCTGTAGAACGATCCCCATAAAAATAAACAGAGGAACCGCCATCATTACCGTATTTTCCATATAGCTTTGAATACGGAATGGCATAAAAGCAAACATGTCCCACCCTTCGGCCCACACACCGAAAATAAGGGCAACACCACCAAACGTAAAGGCAACTGGAAAGCCAAAAAGTAGCAACACCAGCGCCACGAAAAACATAATAATACCGATCATAAAAATACCTTCTAACCGTGGCGATTAATGTTGTATGGGCTCGTGTTTAAAGCCGTCTTCGCTAATACCGCGAATGGCATTAATGCATCGTAGCAGCATGCCTAAACCACTGATTGCTATTGAGAAAAACGCAACGGGGATAACGGCTTTTATAATCCAACGCGCAGGTAATCCGCCCGGATCGCCACTGGTTTCGCCAAGCTCATAGGCTTCCTTCGCAAACCCGACGCCGTAATAACCAACCAGCAGACAAAAAGGCAGCAAAAAGATAAGAGTGCCAATCAAGTCAATCCACGCTCGGCCCCTTATAGAGAGCCTTTCATAAACTAGGTCAACCCGAACGTGACCACCGACTTGCAGACCGAATGGAATTCCTAAAAGGAAGATTGCAGAATAGAGATGCCATTCTAGCTCCTGCATCGCAATAGAGACGTCGTTGAATAAATAACGCATCAAGACATCGTAAAAAACATTAAACAGCAGCAAAATAAGTAGAACCGCTGAAACTTTTCCCAATAAGAGCGAATACTTACCGAGTGTCTTTTCAAGTTTCACTAAAAACATAAACGTACCCTGACATGGTAGGGAATAGAGTTAAATAACCGATGATTAGAGGACTCATCCTACGCTTAGCAATGTATAAGGAAGGTGCTAAACGTAGGAGAGTGAGGGTCTTATTGCTCTACAGCGTCGACACTATCAAGATACGCACGGTCTGAAATGTTCGTCCAAACTCGCGCTTTTTTCATATAGCTTTGTTGAGAGTCTATGATCTCTTTCGCTAACGGGTCTTCAGCCGACTTTTCGTCTAGCAACTCTTGATTGGCTTTGTACATTGCAGACATAACATCTTTCGGGAAAGATTTAACCTGAATATTTGGGAATTCCGACTTCATCTTCGCCCAGTTTTCAGCACTTTCATGATACGACTGAATGTACATGTCATACGCAGAAAGCTTCATTGCCGTTTTTAAGATCGTACGAATGTCGTCTGGCAAACGTTTCCATTTACGCTGATTAACGAGAAATTGAAGCTCGGTCGCAGGCTCATGCCAACCTGTGTAGTAGTACGGCGCAATTTTATGGAAGCCCATTCTAAGGTCTAATGATGGTCCAACCCATTCCAACGCGTCTATCGTGCGGCGCTCTAACGCGGTAAACAACTCACCGGATGGAATATTCGTGGGTTTCGCACCCAGTTTCGCCAATACTTCGCCTGCGAAGCCGGGAATACGCATTTTCAATCCCTTCAGGTCGTCAACAGAATTAATTTCTTTTTGGAACCAACCACCCATTTGGTTACCCGTGTTCCCGCCAGGAAATGACATCAAGCCAAACTTGTTGTAGACCTTATTTGATAGCGCTTGCCCACCACCATAGTAGAACCAACCATATTGCTCTGGCGCGGTCATACCAAACGGCATGGTCGTGAAATACAAGGTATTAGGAACCTTGCCTTTCCAGTAATACGATGCGGAATGTCCTAAGTCATATTGGCCGGAACGCACCATGTCAAACACACCAAAAGGCGCTTTATGTTTGTTTGCGGAGTCGATGGTAATCTTAATACGACCATCTGACATTTCTTCAGCAAGTCGCGCCATTTCTCGCGGTGCATCACCAAAGATGGGGAAGTTAGTGTTCCAACTCTCGGCCATTTTCAGACGGTAAACTTTACCATCTGCCGCCATCGTTAAAGAGGAAGTCAAACTGGATACAGTGACAGTAGCGATCGCTACTAACTTTGTGAGTTTTAGCAATTTCATTATTTTTATCCTTGCTTAATTCAGACATTAGTCAGTTCGTGATTTCACGCTTTTTTATCCTGTCTGATTACGATGCAAGGCACTATTCGTAGGACTACCGAATTGACTCAGGAAAAACACCTAATAAGATCTACGTAGTATTACGTAGATCTTATTAGGTGTCATAAAACAGGAGACATAAAGCAGCATGTTTCATTTAGGCCATCGGCGTTCCAACCTTAATGAGTAAGAATCGCAGGAAAGAGCAGCCTGAAAGGAGAAAAATATAACGCGCATGCGATCAATGCTCAGTCAAAAATATCGCCATTGTGTCAGGTTCCAACGCTTCAAATACATGCGCTTGATCACCGGGATAACAGATATAGTCTCCTTGCAACAGTTCGACGGGATCGTCAACTAATCCAACCATCGCTCGGCCTTGAGCAATAACCACATGTTCTCTCACACCGTCTGAGTGCGGCTTGGAATGGCGTACTTCACCAGGCTGAACGGTCGTTAGATACAAGTCTCGTCGCGCAGAAGGCGGGCACGATGACAACAATACTGCCTTGTAGTCTGCTTGATCGGACTGAATGGCCAACCCTTCACCGTTTCGAATGACCTGCACCTCTGGCTCGTGTGGAGCCATCAAGGCTGAAAAAGGAACATTTAGCGCGGTACTGAGCGCCCAAACGGTTTCTATACTAGGGTTACCACTTCCTGCTTCAATTTGAGACAACGTCGATTTAGCGACCTTTGCCAACTTTGATAGCTCATTTATCGAGTAACCCTTTTTTGTTCTTTCCCTCTGCAATGACCTCGAAATTAATCGTTGTGCATCGGACATTCGTTGAGTCATGCGCCCCCCATCAAATTCAACTTTAAATCACCAAAAAGAACAAATGTTCTTCTTGACGAACAACCTAGCTATGATCTATAAATAAAAAAATCGTTCTTTATAGCGAACTATTGTTTCATATAGAAGATTACCGCATGATATTTAAAATGAACAGCATTACTCGAAGTATTGTTGCCGTCTGCTTAATTGATGGAGTGGTCGGTCTGTCCTTTGGTGCAACAGCAGGCCATTTTGGCATAGACCTTTGGATTCCCTTTATCCTCGCTGTGACAGTCTTAGCTGGTGCTTCGGAATTTATATTCATATCTGTTCTCGCCACAGGGGGGAATCCAATAATGGGTGCGTTAGCAGGATTGCTCGTCAATATTCGACATTTACCCTTTGGTGTACTCGTCAAACATGAGGTTGGCAGTGGTTGGAAACATCTACTAGGCAGTCACTTAATGAATGATGAGAGCGTTGCCTTTGCGTTGTCCCAGAGCAAGCCTGAACGGAAAAAATACGCCTATTGGCTGTCTGGGCTTGGTATCTTGCTATGTTGGCCAATCGGAATTTTAATCGGTGGTGTTTTTTCTGACCTGATTATCAACCCAGAACAGCTGGGACTTGACGCCCTGTTTCCCTGTTTAATCTTTGCCTTAGTCGTACCCACGATATCAACAAAGCGAAAAGCAATTCAATCAGCACTCGGAGCCACGTTAGCAACGGTATCAACCCCATTTTTAGCGGCGGGGTTACCTGCTGTTCTAGCCTTGAGCGCCCTGTTTCTTTTCCCGCTTAAATCAAAAAAGAAAACGACATGAATACTGTATTAATCCTTGCAATGGTCTTACTTGCACTAGGTACATTTGCTATACGGTTTTACGGAACCGTCGCTCATAAACATTTTAAAAATCTAGAAGACTATACAGAAACACTCAACCAAACAGGTTCCATATTACTGGTTTCAGTCGCGGTAACAGCCGCCGTTTTCGAAGACGGCAGCTTTGCTGGGGTGGCTCGCTGTGCTGGTGTGCTAATTGCCTTATGCTTGGCTTATTTGCGTGTGAACCTTGTCTATGTTCTTTTGAGCGGCGTATGCGTAACAGCCGCATTAAGAGCATTTGGCCTTCACTAAGAAAGAGACATACTTCGTTAGGGCGTTGCTTCAAAATTAATCGTGTTTCGCCCGCTGTTTTTTGCACGATACAAATTACTGTCGGCGCTGATGTATAGATCTCTAATACTTAGGTCGTCATTAGGAATAACACTCGATACGCCTACACTAAAGGTAACTTGCGTCGAAACCTCTGACGCTTCATGTGAAATAGACGCTTCCTTCAGTTTCATCCGAAAAGTTTGCAATCGGGCTGAAATTTCGTCAAAGGTACTGTTTGGAAATAACAAAGCAAACTCTTCTCCACCAATACGTGCAGCAAGTTCCACGTCATTCTCAAGTGTACTGCGCCAAAGCTCTGCAACGCGTTGCAAACAATTGTCCCCACGCTCATGACCGTAGGTATCATTAAACTGTTTAAAGTAGTCGATATCACCAATCACTAAGGTAAGAGGTGTTTGAGTTTTTTTACAAATCTGCCATTGATCATCTAGGGTTTGATTAAACTTACCTCGGTTTGCTAACCCTGTCAGCGAATCTGTTTCAGCCTGCTCTCGCAGCTTCTGCTTGTCTTGCTGTGATTGACGGTCGCGCAGCTCGTATTGATATAAGGTGTCTAACAACTTTTTACGCGGTGCTCGCAATAGTTCATTCAATGGCAACGGACTACCAACAAACTCAGCAAACTGTTTTCGAGACATAAAATAGAAGATCAAAAGCGGAACACTATAACAGGCTGCCATAATGGCCTTTCCTGTCACGTTACCGACAATAATACGGGTTAACTCAGGATGAGAGTTCAACGCAATGACAGGAAATAAAACGCCATCCAGACACAGGATAGCGATAAAGGCGATAGTATAGATCACCGCGAGATTGGATAGCTTAGAGGTCAACCGACGGGCTTTAATGAATATGATCATAAGCAACACAATTTCAATAAGAATCAACGTACCACCAAGCAACAATACGTACATTGAAACATTAAAAATATCAGACGGAATCGGCACAGGCTTTGTCACTAGGCCAGAATCCAAAAGCCATGCCGTGTAGTTAAACCCTGCATAGACGAACACATCAACCAAAATAAGTAATCGAAGCATGTTTCGAAAAGTGATCATGTTGCGCTCACTGATTATGAGCATGACGGCTGTCATCATAAACGCGCCGTAAGCAAGATTACCTCCTGAGACAAATGTATTTTGTGTCAAAGGAAACGAGAAAATCGCACCCGCTAAACCGCCCACAACAAGAATAATCCCCATATAGGCATACAAAGCGGGGTTACGAAAGCGTGCTGTCATGGTCGTAGCGTATAAAGGAAAAACAGAAAACAGTGCGATATTTATAGCAAAAGCAATAAAAGTGGTCATTAAGTGTACCAAAATCAACGAGATAGCATGAAGGTGAATTCAAGGAAGTTTAAAGATTAAACAGGTAGGCAAACTTTATAGAAATAAGCGGTGAATATCTATGCAAAACGGATCAGAGTTTTGTATCTTTTTTTAAACGTTTTAAAGCTAAAAAATAGCATGCACAATAGATAAGTAAGCATAACGTTTTTTAGACACGACTCAGACTATCAACTCAACCTGGCGACTTTAAATAGCAAATAAAGTGACACATTCTCGTCATTCCTGAGTCATATAAAACTCTTACTCTCTGTTTAGCAATCAATAAACAAATCAGAGTAAAGAGATGAGTTGGGGACTAAGAGTGATCGTTTCGTTGGGATTAGTGCTTTGCCAAGGATGCTCGAACAAACAACTGTATGAGTTGATTCAAAGCCGTTGGCAATACGACTGTACGGAACTTCGCCATAGCCAAACGAACGATTGTATTGCTCAGCACAGCATGAGTTATGAAACCTACGAACGATATAGAACGGAAAGCAATCAAGGATATCGTTAGTTGTTTTCCGTTCTAGTTTGTCTTAGTTAATTTAGAAAGTGTTACCCACATGCTGAAGCCAGTGAGCTTGAAAACACCTTCCTCAACTAAAAGCATAGTCTTTCCAAGCTCGTGTGCTAGAAGCTCTTGTTTAAAAAGTACTTTAACAATCCAGCTTAACCCAACATCTTGGTTGTGTTGATCACTGCTGGCTTCGATAGCCTAATTGATCCGATACTTTTTTACAGCTTTCTTGCAGCATCTCGATGTACTTCAGCTTATCTTCGTCGCTGTGTCGTAACGTAGGGTAAGACAAACTCATGCCCGCGATCACATTGCCAAAACGATCATAAATTGGCGCAGCCACACAACGAAGTCCTTCTTCTTGCTCTTCTACATCTTCCCCAAAACCTTGCTCGCGCACGATGGCTAATTCAGCAATGAGAGACGCGGCATCTTTATGCGTATTGGTGGTCGATGGCAAAAATTCGGTGTTGGCTAAGATCTCTCTTACTTCTTGCTCTGGCTTTTCTGCTAACAACACTTTACCGATCGCAGTACTATAAAGTGGATTTCTGCGGCCAATTCGAGATTGCATTCGTAAGTTATATTGCGCATCGACTTTGAAGACATACACTATGTTATCTGCGTCTCGAATTCCAAGATGCAGCGCTTCGTGAGTCGTTTCGCCAATACGATTCATATGAGGTTCAGCAATCTCTACAAGATCTGAATACTCAAGCGCTTTCGCACCCACTTCAAACAACTTTAGAGTCAACGAATACTTATCTGTATCACCCTCTTGACGCACATACCCTAACATCTTCATAGTTTGCAAAAAACGGTACACGGTGCTCTTAGATGTCATCGAAAGCCGCGACAATTCCGTTACACCTAACGACTTTTGAGTCGATAAAGCGGACAGAATAGCGAACACCTTCATCACCGAAGATACGGGTTCTATTTGAATTTCGTCGTCATTAGCCATAGTTTTTTAATTTTTCTGAAATGGATGTGTGAAAATTATAAAAAAATAACCCTCAATTTGCTATTACGAAATACTATTACATAAGTAAGGCCAGTGAGTCGGCTATTATTGAGATACAAGCTTTTCCCAAGACTCTTTCGCAATGATTGCTCCCGGAAACTGTATAACGCGTGCCGCTACAACATGGCCTTTTTCAGCGGACTCTTCTGGAGACAAGCCAATAATTCGGCCACAGCAATACCCTGCGGCAAACGAGTCCCCCGCTGCCGTTGTATCAACAATGTTGGAGACGGGCTGAGCGGGAACAGCAACACGCATTCCTTTTTCATTAATAAGGCAGGGCTTTGAGCCTCGCTTGATCGCAATTTCATTCGTTGGCGTTGAGTCGAAAATATGATCTATCGAACTTTCTCCCCACAATAAGTGTTCGTCTTCTTCTGTTAATAGAGCGATATGAGACAAAGCCAACACTCTCATATAAACAGACTGACAAACCTCTTTATCGGGCCATAAAATCGGTCGGTAGTTGTTATCAAAGAACAGCTTACCGCCTTTCGTGGTATAAATTTCTAAAGCACTTAACAATGTCTCTCGCCCCTTTTCTGTGAGAATAGCCAGACTAATACCCGACAAATATAGCCAACCAAACTGAGACAATATTTCTTCTAGGGAATCGACTGATTCCTCATCAAATATATATTTTGCGGCCGCATCATTACGCCAATATTGGAACGTGCGCTCTCCATTTTCCGCAACGGAGATTTGATACAGCCCGGGTAGTTTGTCGTCTATTCGCGCAACGTAACGCGTGTCAATGCATTCTTCCCGCCATTGCTCCAACATATACTCACTGAGAGGGTCGAGCCCTAACCCGGTTAAATAACTGATTTGATAAGACGACCCGAGCAAACGTTTGAGGTACACGGCGGTATTAAACGTATCGCCGCCAAATGACTGCTTTAGTGTTGAAAACATGGTTCCTTGAAGTTCAACCATGCATTCACCAATCACACCAACACGACGGTCTTTATTTTGAATCTGCATCCACGTACCTTTGCGCTAAAACTGTCTACTTCGTCTATCTGTAACAACTGGCTATCTTGCAAGGCTATCTTGCAAGCCAACCACCATCAACAGCCAGTGTGTATCCGTTTACATAACGAGATGCATCGGAGGAAAGAAACACGACGGGGCCTGCAACATCATCAGCTTCACCCCAGCGGCCAGCTGGAATACGACCTAATATTTCAGCACTGCGGCTTTCGTCGTTTCGCAGCGCTTCGGTATTGTTCGTCGCCATGTAACCAGGAGCAATAGCGTTAACATTAATGCCGTCTTTCGCCCATTCATTCGCCAACAAACGTGTCAGCCCCAAAATGCCACTTTTCGAAGCGGTGTAAGAAGGGACGCGAATGCCTCCCTGATACGACAGCATAGAAGCAATATTCACGATATTGCCATATGAACCTTGTTTAATAACTTGCTTTGCAAACGCTTGAGACAGAAAGAAAACGGATTTTAAATTAACGTCCATCACCTCATCCCAATCTTTTTCGGTGAAATCAATCGCATCGTTGCGGCGAATTATACCGGCGTTGTTTATAAGGATATCCACGCGGCCAAACTGATTAATCGCCTCACTTAATACACAGTTAGGTGTATTTGAATCGGCAACGTCAGCCATTACATTGACGAACTCTCCATTTGCTTCTTTAATCAACGCAGCCGTTTCATCTGGGTTCGACCGATTCACACCGACCACTTTGGCACCTGCCTTTACAAGCGCAAGCGCCATGCCTTGACCAAGCCCCGTATTGCAACCCGTCACAATGGCTACTTTTCCCTCAAGATTAAACATATTTAGCATCGTTTTACCCTCTTAAACCCGACTGACGAGCCTTAATGTATTTATGCTCTATTCGCTATAGAATAGCATGAAGAAAAAAGCATTCAATATTAATGAAACATTGTTTTAAAATAAAAAATATCTATCCAAACACGCTCTAAACTAGAAAAGTGACACCGACTCGATAAGGCGTTTATCAAGTCGGCGGCGTGATCACTATCACTTCATCGCTTTGCGAAGAATGCGTTTTGATTTTTTAAGAAAGGTATCCGCAGCTTCTTCGACGGTTTTATTGCCGTGATCCATGTCTTGAAGCATTTCTTCAAACAAGCCCAGTAGTTTAGGATTTTCGAAGTATTGCGAAACGGAAGAGTTTTTAGGTAAAACATCAATGTAGTTTAGTCCAGCAACCGAAAGGTCTTTGTTCTTAATAACCCCATCAGCAACTAACGTTTCCCTCGCTATCTTACTTAATGGAACACCTCGCTTTAGACCCATGGCTCTGAACCCTTGTGGATCGTTCAGTAAGAAATTAATTAAGGCTGCGGAGTCCTCAGGGTAGTTCGTATTATTTCCAATGGCGAACATCTGCGCGGGCTTATAAAACAACCCAGCATCACTTGCACCACTCTTAATTAAATACGGACCTAACGCCATAGACATCGGTGGTTTAAGGTTGTCGTTATATTTGTTAATCGCGGAGTTCCACATATAAACCCCCGCCCATTCACCATTGATCCAAGGCTTATGCTCATATAGATTCGCGGCACCGAAAGCAGCAATATATTTACTGCTTGGCACGACATGCTGTGTGACCATATCGGCATACAGTTGGAAAAACTCAACCATTTGCTCTTCGCTGTAGGCGATTCGTTTACTTGCTTCATCGATAAAGGGTACGCCATACTTTTGAATCATATAGGAACGATTCATGGCCATAACATCACGCCCTTCTAACACCATTGGGAAGTACTTTTCACCGAGTTTTTCTTTAAAAACCGCCCCAGATGCCATGAGCTCCCCCCAATTTGTCGGGAAGTCTAGCCCTGCGCGTGCCCACGTATCTTTGTTGTAATAAAAGATACGCGCCGCCATAGAAATAGGGATGCCATTTTGAACGCCATTGCGCTGACCCGCTTTCAATGCACTTTCAGGAAACTGAGAAAAATCGATGATGTCACTGTAGTCCGTCAAATCCTGATAGCCATCGCCGTTTTTCGAAAAGATAGGCAACCAGTTCCAATTCGTTTGCATCACATCGGGGGCGGTATTACCCGCAATTTGAGTCGTCAGTCGCTCTAAGTGACCACCCCAGCCCGTATACTCTGTTTTAACCGAAATATTGGGGTATTTCTTTTCAAATTCATCGACCGCAGCGTTTGTCGCCTCATGTCGAGAGTTCCCTCCCCACCACGACATACGTAGTTCATCGGCTGGAGCATAACTTGCCGACAAGACGCTTCCGCCAACTACCACAAATGACATTATTTTTTTTATTTTCTTCATCGCGTTGCCCTTTTTTATGATTTAAACATGTGAATTAAAGAGAGAGGTTCTCTTCCGTTTTCCTATCGAACACATGGCTTTGCGCCATATCAAAGAAAAAGAGTTGCTCTTTGCCGGACGCATCGAGTAACTTTTCCTCAACAATTGAAGTCTGAATACGCGCGCATAACTCTTGGCCTCCTACCAAGAAGTACACATAATATTCAGATCCCATGTTTTCCATTCTTACGATCGTGCCTTTCACTAGTTGATCTTTCGCCGACTGCTCCTCTGCGAGATGAATGAACTCTGGTCGAATCCCCAGCGTAACGTCGTTCGCAACCGCCTTTTTCTTTACTTTTTCGGACTTGCTAGCATTTAGGCATAAACCGAATTCGCCAAAATCAACATTCAAACAACCGTCAGCCAGCTCAGAGAAAGACGCCGCAATCATGTTCATCTCAGGCGCGCCAATGAACCCCGCTACAAATAAGTTTTTAGGGTATTTGTACAAATTCGCCGGCGTATCAACCTGCATGATGACGCCCTCTTTCATGACGCAAATTCGGTCTCCCATTGTCATGGCTTCGGTCTGGTCGTGAGTAACATAAACGGTTGTGGCGGAACGGTTTGAGGATTTGAGCTGCTTGTGCAAATCAGAGATTCTGACGCGCATTGACGCACGCAGTTTTGCATCGAGATTAGACAATGGTTCGTCGAATAAAAAGACATTTGGGCGCTTTACAATCGCGCGACCAACTGCCACACGCTGAGCCTGACCACCAGATAGTTGACGTGGTAATCGATCCATAAGAGGCATCAGTTCCAGCATCTCGGCCGCTTCATTTACTTGCTTCTCTATTTGATCGGCAGGCACTTTGGCCAACTTCAAACCAAACCCAAGATTTTCTCTGACCGTCATGTGTGGATACAACGCGTAGTTCTGAAACACCATCGCAATACCGCGATCTTTCGGCGCTAAATTGTTTACGACATCATTGCCAATTCGAACATGCCCACCCGATATCGTTTCTAATCCCGCTAACATTCGCAGTGTCGTAGACTTGGCACAGCCTGATGGTCCGATCATCACCATAAACTCGCCATCTTGAATTTCGAGATCGATGTCATGCACCGCTTTAAAGCCATTTGAGTATACTTTTGCTACTTTTTCTAACGTCACTTTAGACATAACTCTACTCCTAACCCTTTACGCCGCCGGCTGTGATGCCTTCGACAAAATATTTTTGAGAAATAAGGAACACAACGATCGAAGGCACGATAGCAATGGAGGCCATCGCCAGAATTTCATTCCATTGCGTTCCTTCCGTTACATCGATGGACAACTTCAAAGCGAGTGCTATCGGATATTTTTCTACACTAGAGATGTAAATCAGCGGCCCAAGAAAATCGTTAACAGACCACATAAATTGGAACAGCGCGACGGAGATAATCGCCGGTCTCAAGATCGGGATGATGATGTAAATAAGGAGCTGAAAAGAGTTACACCCATCGATCATTGCCGCCTCTTCCATGTCCGTTGGCAAGCCTCGAAGAAACTGAATTAACATAAAGACGAAGAAGCCTTGTGTTGCAAACGCCATCGGTAAATACAAAGGCAAATAACTGTCTAACATGCCCATTTCACGGAACATTAAGTACTGAGGAATAAGCAATACAGAGCTCGGAAGCAAAATGGTCGCAATAAGAGTGATAAACCAAAACTTCTTATAGGGGATTTCAAACCGAGCAAAACCATAAGCCACAATAACAGACGAAATAACGGTTAGAATGACCTTGGGAATCACGTACATAAAGGTGTTCCAAAAGAAGCGCCCAAATGTATATTCTGTTCCGGTATTCCAGCCGTTGATAAATCCGTCCATCGAAAATTCAGATGGCCACAAGCTAAGCGACGAAAAGATCTCGTAGTTTGGTTTAAAAGAAGCAGCAAACATCCAAACGAGCGGGTACAACATGACCGCACCGCACGCAATCAGAATAAGATACCGAATTAGAGCGCCGATCTTTTGCTTACGCAGCGTTTTTATTGCCTCCGCACTCAAGCCTTCTTGGCTATTTCGGTGATCGGCAAACAGACGATTTATCATCATTTTCCACCTTTATCCCCTGAGTAAAACACCCAGTATTTTGACGACTTAAATGAAATAGCAGTAAAGATTGCCACGACGATAAAGAGCACCCATGCGAGCGCGCTGCCGTAGCCAAGCTCAAAGTGCTTAAAGGCGGTTTCGTAGATATAAAGCGAGAACAAATACGTGGCTTTTGCAGGTCCACCCGCCGTAATAACGTAAGGCGCAGTAAACTCTTGGAAGGCTTGAGTTGTCTGCATGATGAAGTTAAAAAAGATAACAGGGGTAATGAGCGGGATGGTTATTTTAGTGAACATTTGCCACTTGGACGCGCCATCAATCATGGCAGCTTCGTACTGCGATTGAGGCACGTTTTGTAATGCGGCTAAAAATATAACCATTGCGGAGCCAAACTGCCAAACCCGCAAAAGCGTGACAGAGAACATCGCGAATACCGGCTCACCCAACCAAGAAACGGGCTCAATGCCAAACACTCCGATAAAGCTATTCAGCAAACCATCCAATGAAAAAATAGCACGCCATAAAACGGCGATCGCGACACTACTTCCTAAGATAGATGGGATGTAATAGGCCGTACGAAAGAACTTGATGCCTCGCAATTTAAAGTTCAATACGAATGCGATGAACAATGCGAAAGCAAGCTTTAGAGGAATGGTTAAAAATACGTAAGCAAAGGTCACCCACATAGACTGATAGAAGGTGTCATCTTCTAACATGTACTCGTAGTTTTCCAATCCCACATACTCAGGAGGATTGATCAGATCATATTCCGTAAAACTGATGATCAACGACGAAATAAACGGAAACGCGGTAAACACGATGAGACCGATTATATAGGGGCTGATATAGGCAAGGCCTAATCTACTATTTTCATACATGATTTCCAACTCTTAGTTATTTTTATGCGTAGTTGAAGTTACATACTAGGAAGAGAAAAATATTTTTGCAACACAAAAACAATAAAATTAAAAAAGCGTTTTATTTTTATTATTTTCAATCTAAACTTTGTATGGGTCGAGTAATCTACCAAGAACAAACACACTGTTAGATCAGCAATCGCTGCCCTATAAAACCGTTCAAACAATAAAAAGAGAGGATTTTATGGCTACCGGAAACACCATTCCGCTTTCGTTTAACACCTACTTTGACGCCTTAACAGGGAATCAAGTCACACAACTTACACCCAATGATGCGGTCTGCCATCGAAACTACTTTTATCAAAAGTGCTTTTCTGAAAATGGCGATAAGCTATTGTTTGCAGGGGATTTTGACGGTCCATGGAATTACTATCTTATGGATTTAGATGAACAATCTGCCGTGCAATTAACTCAAGGAACGGGTGATAACACCTTTGGCGGATTTCTGACAACACAGGGCGATGCTCTTATCTTTATGAAGAACAACCATGCCTTGATTCGGGTCGACATTAAGACGCAAGAACACCACACTATATACGAAGTTGAAAAAGGCTGGGTTGGCTATGGCACTTGGGTGGCGAACAGAGATTGCACAAAGATCGTCGGCATCGAAATCAAAGCGGAAGATCATATGCCGCTGACAGATTGGAAGAAGTTTGCAGAGTTTTACCACAAAAACCCTCGTTGCCGCTTGATCTCAATAGATATGCAGACGGGTGAAAGAACGGTCATTCTAGATCAAAACGTCTGGATGGGGCATCCGCTCTATCGCCCCTTTGACGACAATACGGTGGCCTTTTGTCATGAAGGACCACACGACCTTATCGAAACACGCATGTGGTTTGTAAACGAAGATGGTACTGACGTTCGTAAAGTCTACGAACAAACAAAAGAAGAGTCATGTACGCATGAGTTCTTTGTTCCTGACGGATCAAAAATGATGTTTGTTTCTTATACACGAGGCGAAACAGAACGCTGGCTTTACTCTGTTGATCCAAACACCCTAGAAGAAAAACGCGAAACCATCATGCCCGCTTGCAGCCACCTCATGAGTAACTATGACGGCTCTCTTGTTGTTGGTGATGGATCTGGCACGCCGGTGGATGTTGCAGACTCATCAGGGCATGAACTTGAAAACGACGACAATATTTATGTCTTTGACCTAAAAGCTGGCACAACAAAAGCAGTATGCCAACATAAAACCAGCTGGGAAGTATTAAATAACAGTCGTCAGGTAAACCACCCGCATCCCTCTTTTACGCCCGACAGCAAAGGGGTTTTGTACAGCTCTGATATGAATGGTACGCCAGCGCTTTATATCGCGGCGATTTAAAGAAAAGAGAAAAAGTCACGAGAAATAAACGCGCGCTTACTCCTTGATCTACCACTCTCTTGCCCTCTAATGGCGTTCTGTTCTTTAGAGGGCAAGAGAGTGGTCGTCTATTTTTGCTCATCTAAGTTTTGCTTATCTCAGCGCTACGCTCAAACGGCAAGGTTGTCTGGACCAAACGAGAATGGAAGTAAGTCGTTCATCAAGAAGGTTTTTCGTACGCCGTCAGGGCTACAAATATGGATTTCAGTCTCTGCGGTCGCAAACTCTCGGATGCGTTGCCTGCAACCACCACAAGGGGTCACTAACTCATCCCCCATCCCCATTACATAGATATGACGGATCTTAGATTCACCCGCACGAACCATAGACGAGATCGCCCCAGCCTCGGCACACGTTCCTTCTGGATAAGATGCATTTTCAACGTTGCATCCAGAAAAGACCTCGCCAGACTCAGTTTCTATCGCTGCGCCAACTCGAAAATTAGAGTAAGGCACATAAGCATTATCCATAGCTGAATGAGCCAATGCTAATAGCTCATGCTGATTCATATTCGCCTTCATATAAGCGCTCCTCACTCGGTTAGCCCACGCTAAGCAAAGGCTAACCGATGGACTAAATTAAGCCCTTTCTTTGACGTATGGACGACCAACCGCTTTTGGACCAACTGCTTTCCCAATAAAACCAGCCAGCAACAAAACCGTTAGTACATATGGGAGAACTTCAATCGCCTGAACTGGAATTTCGCCAATCCCAGGAACAACCACGCCTTGCATACGCACAGCAACGGCATCTAAGAAGCCGAAGAGTAAACACGCAAACATCACAGGCACTGGACGCCATTTACCGAAAATAAGCGCGGCTAACGCCATGTAGCCTTTACCGGCACTCATATCTTTCAAGAAACCAGCGTTATGTGCCGTCGACAAATACGCACCAGCGACACCACACAACACACCACAAATAATGACGGCGCGGTAACGAACAAAAGCAACAGAAATACCCGCAGTATCAACGGCGTGAGGGTTTTCACCCACAGCCCTTAAACGCAGTCCAAAGCGTGTTTTATACACCATCCAATAGGTCGCAGGTACAAGTGCAAACGCCAAGTACACTAAGATGTTATGGCCGCTCAGCAACTCAGAGTAAATGAGCCCAATCACAGGCACATCGGCAAGCGCATCCGCAAATGGGAAGGTGATCGTTAGAAAACGTGCATCGCCCGAAAGCGCGGGGGTTTGCCCGCCCATGCCAAACCAATCTAAGCCAAGTGTAATGGTTAACCCTGCAACAATCGTATTGATCGCAACACCCGATACAATGTGATCACCACGATGAGTGATACAAGCAAAGCCGTGAATCAAAGCCAACCCTACGGACGCTAAAATGGCGAAACCAAGACCAATCCACGCGGAACCAAATACGGCCGCTGCGGCTGCGGCTGCAAACGCGCCACCCAGCATTTTGCCTTCTAAGCCAATATCGACGATACCTGCTCGTTCTGAGAACAAACCTGCCAATGCGGCTAAAATTAGTGGTGTGGACACTCGTAATGTAGCGTCCAGAATCAGAATTAATGTTTCAAACATACTCTTTCCTCCTACGCTGCTCTACGAATAAAAAAACCTTCGATGCGATCTTTGAACATATGCTCAAGCGCACCAGAGAATAAAATCACCAAACCTTGAATAACCACGACTATTTCCGGTGTAATCGTCGGAATTTCGAAGGCCAGTTCCGCCCCACCTTGATAGAGTGCACCGAACAAAGTCGCGGCTAAAATAATCCCGATAGGATGATTGCGTCCCATCAATGACACCGCGATTCCAGCGAAACCATACCCCGCTGTGAAGTTCAGCAATAGGTTATGGTTAACACCCATGATCTCGTTAACACCTACAAAACCAGCCAAACCACCCGAAATCAACATCACCCAGATGGTCACTTTGGCATTATCAATCCCTGCATATTGCGCTGCTGTCGCATTCGTTCCTAACGTACGCAATTGATAACCCCAACGAGTATGCCAAATAAGCCCCCATATAAAGGCACAGCAGATAAGCGCTAATATAAAAGCGCCGTTCAATGGAGAATCACTAATATTGATTCCAAGCGGCGCTAGAATTTCGTGCATGTAAGGCATCCAAGCGTTTTCGGCGAACGTTCGGCTGTTTGCCGCCATGCGTCCTTCTTCTTTTAGCCAATTAACCAACAAGTAAACCATCAAAGACGACGCAATGAAGTTAAACATGATGGTGGTTATCACGATATGACTGCCACGACGAGCTTGAAGGTAAGCAGGAATATACGCCCACGCCGCGCCAAAAAGTGCCGACGCGATGACGGCCAACGGCATAATAATGATAAATGGCATGCTGGAATCCAGCCATAGACACACCAGTGCCACACCAAGACCACCGATATAAGCCTGACCTTCGCCACCAATATTAAAAAGGCCTGCTTTAAACGCGATGGACACCGCTAGTCCAGTAAAAATAAGGTTTGTCGCATAGTACAAGGTGTAGCCAATGCCTTCCTCGTAACCAAATGCGCCATAGATTAAATAACCAGCGGCTTCAATTGGGTTCTCACCGATCGCTAATATCACTAGCCCAGAAACCGCAAAAGCCAACATAATATTGAGAAGAGGAATAAGTGCAACGTTTACCCAAACAGGAACTTTTGCCTGACTCATGCCGATGCCCCCTCTTCATTGAAGGCATTTGCCATCATTAGTCCTAATGTTCTTTCGTCAGCCTCACTTGCAGGCAGCTCACCTACAATTTCGCCGTCGAACATAACCAGAATACGGTCACTCAGTGCCATAATTTCATCTAGCTCCACCGACACTAATAAGATCGCTTTATCAGCGACTCTTAGTTTAATTATTTGTTCGTGTATATTTTCAATCGCGCCAATATCAACTCCGCGAGTCGGTTGTCCAACTAACAAAACATCGGGGTTTTTCTCGACTTCACGTGCGATGACGATTTTTTGCTGATTGCCACCCGAAAAGTTTGCCGTTTTGAGGTGAGGGTTAGGCGGTCTAACATCCCAATCCTGCATGCGTTCGTTACACTCATCTAACATGGCTTTTCGGTTTAAGAAAATTTTGCCATTGTAAGCAGGATCATTATGGTAACCAAGAACAGCCGCTTCATACGCCTCAAATCCGGTTACTAGACCCATTTTATGTCGATCTTCGGGAATATGCCCCATTTTAAGATCACGCATTTGTGCTGCATTCTTAGGTGCTTTAGGTGTGATCACCTGACCTGCCATATGAACTTCCCCAGAAGACATAGGCGTAATACCAGACAACACATTGAGCAATTCGCTTTGCCCATTGCCAGACACCCCCGCTATACCCACGATTTCGCCAGCGCGTAGCTCTAAATTGATATTCTTTAAACGTGTAACGCCTTGGGAGTCCACATAGGAGATGTTTTTTGCAGCCAGTTTGACCTCTGCGGGTTCCGCTTCTTCTTTCAGAACTTTTAAGCGGACTTTTTTACCAACCATCAACTCGGCCAGCTCTTCTTTCTCCGTTTTTGCTGTTTCGCGATGTGCAACCATCTGCCCTAGACGCATTACCGACACATTGTCTGTAGACGCTAGAATCTCTCGCAATTTATGAGTGATCAAAATGACTGTAACGCCCTGCTTCTTAAGAGCGTCCAAAATACGAAATAGATGATCTGCCTCTTGAGGGGTAAGTACTCCGGTAGGCTCATCCAATATTAAGATACGAGCACCACGATACAGTGCTTTTAAAATCTCCACTCGTTGCTGCAATCCAACAGGAAGATCTTCGACAACAGCATCAACATCGATATCAAGACTGAACTCTTGCTCTAAACGGGCAAGTTCTTTTCGAGCAGCATCCATCCCGCCTTTCAAGATCGTTCCGCCTTCTGCTCCCAGTATGACGTTCTCCAGCACCGTAAAGTTTTCAACCAACATGAAGTGTTGGTGCACCATACCGATACCCGCTTTAATAGCGTCCTGAGAATTGCGAATCTTAACTTCCTGACCATCGATTTCGATCGTGCCAGAATCGGCTTCATAAAAACCGTAAATAATGCTCATCAGCGTTGATTTACCGGCACCGTTTTCACCAATAATCCCGTGAACAGTACCTGCTGGAACTTGCAAATTGATGTCTTTATTTGCTTGTACAGCACCAAAACGTTTTGAAATGCCACGCAATTCTATTGCGTATGGATGTGTCGGTTTATTCATAACTTATTTAATAATGTATTGTCTTTTCGTTAGTTAAAAAACCACTCGGTAAACTTATTGCGCTCAGAGGTTCGCTCGCAAGACTGCGTGCATTGCACGAAAACTAGCAATGTTTGATGACAGTTTAGACACTAAATAGACAAACGTGGCTCTAAATAACTTAAAACGTAGCTTGCCAGATAAACACTGAAGATAAAAAAAACAGCCGCCCGCTAATAAAGCGAGCGACTGTTTCTATTCAACCAATTAATATGTGCAAGAGTTGGTTGCCATGTAGTCATGAACCTTAATGTCACCGCTTACAATTTTCGCGCGGATATCATCCATTTTTGACTTCATATCATCAGTAATAAGAGATTTATTGTTGTCGTCGTATGCCCAACCAACCCCATTTTCAGCAAGACCTAATACCGTAATGCCTGAAGTCCATGAGCCATTAGCAGCCGCTTCATACGTATTGTAAGCAGCTTGGTCTACTCGCTTAACCATAGACGTCAACATTACGCCCGGGTGTAAGTAGTTTTGGTTTGAATCGACACCAATTGCGTATTTTCCAGCATCAGCAGCCGCTTGGTATACACCGATCCCGGTTCCACCCGCTGCAGCGAAAACAACATCCGCACCTTGTGAGAACTGACCTTTCGCCAACTCAGAACCTTTAGTCGGGTCATTAAATGCAGCCCCAGTAGAGCCTGTCATATTTTGAATAACCTTCGCATCAGAAGAGATGTATTTTGCACCCTGCTCGTAACCACAACCGAATTTACGAATAAGAGGAATGTCCATTCCGCCAACAAAGCCAACCGTGTCTGTTTTAGACGTCATTGCCGCCAACGCACCAACAAGGAATGATCCTTCGTGCTCTTTAAATACGATAGACTGCACATTAGGTAAATTGATTACACCGTCAATGATCGTAAATTTCGTATCAGGGAAGTCCTTTGCTACTTTCTCAACCGCTGACGTTTGGTTGAAGCCTACCGCAACGATAGGAGAGTAACCGCGTTTAGCAAGACGACGTAGACCTTGCTCCACTTGCGCTTCATTCTTTGGTTCAAACTCACGAACTTTAATACCAGTGTCAGTCGTGTATTTTTTAGAACCTTCGTAAACGCCCTGGTTAAAGGACTTATCGAATTTACCCGCTTTATCAAATACGACAGCTGGACCTGCATCTTTCGCATAAGCGGAAGATGCAGCGATTGCAAGTGCAGTTGCAGACGCTAGAAAGACACCTTTCATTCCAATTCCTCTTCTGATTTTTGTGGTCTTCGACAACTCTGATTAAAGAGCCTGCCTAATTGGTCAAAAATAAACTGATTGTTAACTCAAAGCAATGCTCTTGCCATTTAATGTGCAAAAAAACGCGCTTTTTTTGCTTTTTAAGCCAGACTTTCATAAAAATGACTTATTTCTAAGATAGCGAACATTTTAAAAAAAAGACTAAATATCGTATATCAAACTCTGAAAGCTATGTCTGGCAGTTATTGCAATATACGGTACTTCGCTGTCCTAAACGTATTTCTGAAAGTTCATTAGAGCAGCTTATACACTTCTCTCCACCACGCCCGTAAACGGCCAATTCTTGTTTGAAATACCCTGGTTTTCCATCACCACCCACAAAGTCTTTTAAGGTTGTACCACCTTGCTCTATTGCAGCGGACAAGACCTCTTTTATGGATGCAACAAACGCTTCCAATCGGGCTCGACTAATCTTACCTGCTGCCCTCTTTGGGTGAATACCCGCTTTGAACAAGGCTTCATTTGCATAGATATTGCCCACACCAACCACCACCTTACTGTCCATAATGAACATTTTTATGGCCTGCTTTCGTCCTTGCGCCCTTTCATACAAGTAATCCGCATGAAACGCATCAGTCAGAGGTTCTGGCCCCAGACTCTTAAGCAATTCATGTTCCAACCAGTCGCCAGGTTGCCAAAGCATTGCGCCAAAGCGACGTGGGTCGGTATAACGCATCACAATTGGTGAATCCGAAAACTCAATATCGACATGATCATGAAACAGCGGCGGCGTTCCCGCATCGACAAAATACAAACTACCAGACATACCTAAGTGAATGATTAATGTCCCTGCTTTAGTATGGACACCAATGTACTTCCCACGTCTAGACACGCTTTCTACCTTTTGACCTGACAATGCATTTACCGCATCAGGAATTGGCCAACGAAGTTTAGGCTGACGAATGACAACCTGTTGTATGGTCTTATTTACAATATTTGGCTCGATCCCACGTTTTGTGGTTTCGACTTCGGGAAGTTCTGGCACTAAAGGCTCCTACAATCTAATACTCATTTTCATGAGATTATAATATGCGTTGCCTGTTGTTCACACAGTCGTCTTATTAATCGTTTTTTCTAGTAAGTGCATCAGCCAACGAGATTTAACGACCCTGTAATCAAATAGCGAATTAACTCTTGCTGAGAGCTCACATTTAGCTTTGAAAAAATCGATTTGAGCTGACTCCTGACCGTCTGTTTGGAACTCCCTCTAACAGAAGTAATGTCATTTAACGTACTGCCGCCTAATAAGAGGATAACAATCTCGGCCTCAGCCTTCGTCAAAGGATAAATCGCTTGTAACATATCCACTGAAACAAATGAGGCAACAAGGGGATGAGAGATATACAAAGGCACAAGATCAGGACTATAAAGAGAGCTTTCTATAGGAGAGGGAGCGATAGTAACAGACAGCGGATGCTCATTTAGCGACGGAAATAAAATGGGAGAATGGTGCACAGACACATCTTTACCATCGTCTTCTGCAGCTTGAATCACCAATGACTTTAAACGCTTAAGACTTTCAGTATCAGCGCCCAGCAACGAATTGTTCTTAGAGATACTCAAGCCTAGATCTTGCTTCATCAATGAATACGCTAAATCATTTTGATAATGTACTTTTAAAGAAGCATCGACTAGCACAATACCCAATGGCACCTTGGAGAGCAGGTGCACCAAAATGGCTTCCTTTTGTTTAAGACGCTCTAATATGTCCGCTGTTTCAAAGACTCTTCGAAAATGAGAATAAAGCCTTTCCAGTACCTTCACCTCATCCTTCGAAAATTGCTCCGATTCCATTCCTCGATGAATACCGATACCGACAAAGTAATTCTCGTGGTTACAGATATTGAGTGCAGCAATATAACCTAGATTCGCTTTTAACAATATTTTATCGTAAAAATCGACATGCTCAGTACGTGAGACTTTATGATCAATCGCGGCTCTCGCTGCGCCTTCCGGCAGCGGTATCATCACCGTTGCCGTAGCGTCTAAGGCTCCAAGCTGCTTGTATTTTTCAATAAATTCTTCAGAAATGTTATAGACACCAAGAGCTCGAAATATTCGCTTTTTATGATCTAAGAAAAATAGCCCGCCGCTCTTTGCTCGTAATAAACGACATAGGCCTTCGAGCGGTTTATCCCAATCTTGGTGATCAAAACCATACGCATATATGTCTTCTATCACTTGAAGAAGATGTGAATCATTGAAATCTTGATGATGTGACACAGCAATCTCTCCTTACACGACTTCTATAAAAATATTAGAAACGTTTACAAAATGGGTGGCCGAATAGAGACAGCCTTTATCAGCAGCTCGATTCGACTGTTTACCTGAGCCTTCGACAATATTGATTTAATCTGCTTTCTTACGGTCTCTACCGAAACTCCTCGATAATCGGCCATATCTCGATCTTTTAACCCTTTGAAGATCATATTTGAAATATGGGCTTCACTCGGCGTTAATGAAATCACACTTGCAAATACAGAGACGTCTATCTCGGGAGGAGACTGAGTGTCTATTATATAAATAATACTGCCACTAAGATTGTTCTCAACTTCGTAACACCCGTCCCTTATGGGCGATTGCTCAACATAAAGTGGATGCTTGCCTGATGGACGTTCGATAAAAAACGAGACGCCGGTTAGACCCCCTTTTCCTTGCGAGGTGTCAGCCATTTTTTGAGTACCGTCCCGAAACTGCGCGTTTTGCTCTGTATTTGAAAAACATAATTTTCGATTCTTTAAATAGACGCCATCCTTCATGGAAAGAATGTCCTGTGCCAGTCTGTTCGAAACGATGATATTCCCTTGATAATCACACACACATACCGCAACACATAAACCGTCTAGTACAGACAATACCGCTTGATATTTACAGTAAAGCCCATGAAGGAAACTGTTCAAATTTACAGTCTTAGCAATATGAGGCGCGAGTAATTCGATATGTTTATCTAAGTTTTTGGGGATGTTTTTCACTATCTCAGGGTAATGGATAATAACAGCGTGCTTCCAACCAACGGGCTCAGATAGGTTTACCCCGACTGTTTTAGCCAATCCGGTCTTTTTTCTGATGAAAAGGAAATCCTCTCGATCAAGAACATTATCCTCATCCGGCCAAGCATCCTGCTCAGTGAGCCAACCGTAAGTACCCTCTTCAAATAAACGGTTTACCCCCTCAGATTCGTATTGAGAGTAACGCTTATTGTATTCGGCAAATTCCGCTCCGTAATGCTTATAAACGCTGGACGATATTTGAAGATTGAACGATTGATTACTTTCACTGTATTGAGTCACACCCGCTGCGCCAAATACATAGGCAAGCCGATCGTATGTTTCTTCATTACGCTTTGGTGCATTAATTGTCGAATACAACGCGCTTACAGCATCTACAATCTCAATATCCATTCTATAACCCTAGGGTAGGTACGAATAAGTCTTATCAGAGAACAGCCTATTAAGGCGAGAACGAGCAGAAATGTTAATACCTTTTAATCTCTCTTAACGAAGATAGTCTGTTTCTTTGAAAGACCCAAAAGGGCGTGCCGTACTTCAAGTTAAATTCGCACTCACTTTATTCTTTGTTAACTTCCTAGCCAATATATTCAATATTGAACAGTGAAACTAACCTCGAAAAAATACGATCTACATGCAAAAGCCAGTGGCCTTGCTCACACGGTCCCTCGACAAAGAATAAAGAAGGAACACACACAGAAATGTACATTTTTTATACTACAAATAATACACATAAGTTAATAACCCAATTACCAATAGAAGCGAACAAAGGTGTGACCACCAACCTTGGACGCACTCTAAAAAGCGAGCGACGAATATAAGAACAAAAATGAAGGAAAATAGAGGACCATGAAACAGCCCTCTATTGAGAGCTGTACTAAGTATCAGTGCAGGAGATACTCGACTTTAACCCTACTAGATCACCACAGCTAACTGTCACACCAGACAGTTTAGCGTCTCTTCGAATCACAAGAGTATCGAAGTTAGATAAAGCGTTTAATGCGCTGACAAAACCATTAACCGATTCACTGATTACATTTGAACCCGATATTTGAAGTTTCGTCAAACTGGAAAAATTAGAGATTGTAAAATTGCTAATGTCGCCATCCTCCAAATACAATTTGGTTAGTTTTGAGGCTGTAAACGGCAATGTACCACTAAGATCGTACGCATCATTGCCATAGTTTAAGGGCCTTAGTTTTAATCTCTCTAAGTTCGGCATACTTGCATTCGATAAATTGGAGTATGAGTCAATGTTCGTAGAGCGCAGATCCAAGTAACGGAGTTTACTACCAACGCCAGAAACAATCGTTGCAAGATCTGCCTCCGTGATTGAGGTTTTCGCAAGTTCAAGTTTAGTAAGATTATCTAAGTTTAAGCTCTTACTAATCATAGTATTGAGGTCAAACGTCACTTTAGTATTTGAGCTGTCAGTATTCCAACCCACTCTCAACTGCTGAAGTTTACTCCAGTTATTATTCCAGGATGAGAAGTCGCTAACCTCCCCCTCATCAATGGCCAGTACGCGCAAATTTGGCAAGGAATTAATCGCAGACACATCGTCATTATCAAGCGCTAACTTATAGAACGCTAAGACCTCTATATCGTTCTTAGCGGTACTCGCAGCTAAAAAAGTGTCTAGCTCAAACTTGGTAGGCGTAACATTGTTGCCTAACTGTGTGAGCGCTAAGTAAACTAACCCTTTCATACTATAAATAGCATCGTAACTAAGAAGGTTTATATCATCGCCAGTCGACGCGTCCGTCTGATCCGCTAAATCCAAAATCTCCATTTTTGTCAAAGCCGACAAAGAACTGATATCCGTTATGTGGTTTTCTGGGACGACCAATCGATACAATTCCATAAACTGATTCAAGCCAGCTAAAGACTGTATGTCAAACTTGGGTAAGTCGATTTCATAAACTTGCTCTACATAATCGTATTCGAGGTCTCGGAAAGCGGCGTTTAATGCAGAGTCCGTAATGCTATTTAGGTTGATTGATGTTCCCACAGGCGAGTTCGACGCGATATAAGCCTTAGCTTTTGCCTTGTCACTAAATAAGAGCTCTTTATCACAGTTACCCGTTTCTCCCGATTCTTCGAAACAAACTTCGATATAATCGGTATGGGCTGACAGGACTTTCCCAACCAAACTTTCATCACTGTCAGTCGAAGTGACCAATAAGTTGCCATTGTCGAGCACATCCCAAGTATATTGCTCAATAAAGTACTTTTCGTTCTCACTAGACTCAATATAACCGTCACCGACTTTTACGTGGCTGTTATCGAATAGAATAGTAGCAATCCCATAGGGCTCCGCCTCTCCCTCTTCGATATATACGTCATAGAATCGCTTACCGCTTACAAGGCTATCTGAAAATGCTGTCGTACCAGTGAAACCAGTCCCTGATTCATTATTACTTGAACTAGAATTCGTAGAGTCATCACCTCCTCCACCTCCGCAAGCAGTTAAGATAATAGACAGAACAGCCAGAGTACTGAACCTTATTCTAAATGCGCGAAACATGTCCCTCTCCTTAAACAAGAATAAAGCAAAATTTAACCTTTTGTTCAAGATTGGGGGAAACCCCCATATGGGGTATAAAGGAGAATTTTTTTACATTTCCTTACGGATAAAACCAGAAAAAAGACATAAAAAAACCGGCCATTATGCCGGTTTTTTTATGTACTTGAGAAAGCAAAAATTATTTGATTTTCGCTTCTTTGTACATTACGTGCTTACGCACTACAGGATCAAACTTTTTCATTTCCAGTTTATCTGGAGTGTTACGTTTGTTCTTGTCTGTAGTGTAAAAATGACCAGTACCTGCAGAAGATACCATGCGAATCAAATCGCGAGCGCCTTTAGAAGCCATAATTCAGTTCCTTATACTTTTTCGCCGTTAGCACGCATATCAGCAAGAACTGCATCGATGCCTTTTTTATCGATAATACGCATACCTTTAGAAGATACACGGATACGAACGTAACGGTTTTCGCTGTCTACCCAAAAACGGTGCCAGTGAAGGTTAGGAAGAAAACGGCGCTTAGTGCGACGCTTAGAGTGAGAAACGTTGTTACCTGTAACAGGACGTTTCCCTGTAACTTGACATACGCGAGACATAATCTAATACCTTTCGTTGCTATCCAAAACTATTGAAAGTATAAACTTTCTCAGGCGGAGCATGATTCCCAACGAATCAAAAAAATCCCATACCAGCTGAATAGCGGCGCGTATTTTCACATACGAGCCCCTAAAGAGCAATTATTTTGTTAAAAAATGATCAGTTTTTGCGCTACGTCTTCTTTATTTCCTTACAACGTACGATGAAAAGTAGAACGAATAAGCCTCACAAGCTCATCATGTATGCTTTTTCTGGTTCTGCTCCCGACTTCATCACATAAAGGGTCTGTTTCCCCTACTCTCTCTAGAAACGCTTTCGCACCAGATTTGCACTCAGGCAAAAAGCTGAAATGAACAGCCTCAGACACATAATCTATTCGACCATTCATTACTGTCTCAGACAAAGCGCGGGACGCCACTGAAACAGGCACCGTTTCGGGGTCGCCTAAATTGATGAAGTGCATCGGTATCGAGATTGAGCGCAAGCTGTGAGCATCGAACGCTTGTGCAACAGAGGGGTCAACTAAGACAGCGGATTTAATGCGGCGATCTATATTTAACTGCTCAAATTTACGCTTGTCGGTTTGTCTAAGATCAAAAGACGCCATCTGAACCTGCTTTCCGTCAACATAACCCACTGTGGAATTAAACCAATGGCAGTCCGCCATATTAGGAAAAGTTTCGCAGTAAACAGCGTAGTCCTCGAGATTTGTACGCGCTCCGACTAAAGACATCGCCGCCGCCCCACCCAGTGAAAATCCTAATACACCGACGCTCTGAGCATCTACCTGCTTACGACCAGACCATCGATCAATCATATAACCCACCAAAAGAGAAAGATCGTCCGTACGTTGCCACAATTTGGGCGTATCGACCGGAGTGGAATCCCCCGATGTTGTACCTGGATGGTTGGGCGCCGCAACAATAAAACCCGTTTTCGCGAGTTCAGTCGCAAGCCACGCTAACGTATCGTTGTTCGCGCCCGACCCATGAGACATCACAATTAATGGGTATTGACCCATTGCAACATTTGCCTCTTTTACAACAGAGGCACCTTTAAAAATACGACTGCTGTCAAAAACCGTTGAAGCCTCTTTAATCGAGGTTGGATACCAAACTTTGAAAGCAATATCTTCCTTGCGACTTTCCGAGAAGACACGCAAATTTTGCATGCCGACGTTGTGTATCTCGACATTTTTTATCTCGACTTTTTGTATTTCAACAACAGCGCCGCCAGCAGACGTAACGTCACTGGCCTTCACGATATTAAACAGACTGATAGAACAAACAACACACAAAACCATTAGAATTCGAATCATAATCACATTACCTGTAGTAGGTTCAAAGATAACGTGACAATAGGCGGAAATGGCTCGTCGTACGTCCTATATCCTGTATTAGGACGTACTCAATCAGCATGTTGAACTTATACATACCCTCGTTCTGCCAACGACAGAGGTTGCCCTTCGCCAACAATAAAATGGTCTAGGAGCGCGACATCGATTAACGCCAATGCTTTTTTAATACGGCTTGTTATATGAATATCTGACTGGCTAGGCTCACAGACGCCTGATGGGTGATTATGCGCCACGATAATGGCGGCCGCATTGTTGATCAGCGCCGCTTTCACTATTTCTCTTGGGTATACCGCTGCACTGTCAATTGTGCCGTGAAATAACTCTTGATAGCGAATAAGACGATGCTGGCTGTCTAAGAAAAGAGCGACAAATTTCTCTCGTGGAGAGTGTCTTAATTGACTCGATAGGTAGGATTTCACATGATCGGCGTTGTGGAAGACCGTCTCTTTAACCAATTGCTCATGCAGATAGCGGCGAGACATTTCCATCACCGCCTGTAACTGGGTGTACTTGGCGTCGCCTAAGCCAAAACCTTGGCAAAACTCCTCTCTCGTCGCCGCTAACAATTGGCGCAGTCCACCAAAATGGCTTAATACGCTACGAGCCAGCTCAACGGCACTTATCCCTTGCGTTCCAGTGCGTAAAAAGATCGCCAGCAACTCCGCGTCGCTCAATGCGCCTGCGCCATTTTGAATAAGCTTCTCTCTCGGCCTTTCTTGCTCCGGCCAATGCTTGATACTCATGATTCTCTCCTTGATCCATGATAGTCTTAGCGTCCATATATTAAATGGTTACGACAGCGAATAAACGCCTACCGTAACGATTAACTTCCCTAACAGTAACCCTACTCTAATTAATTGAGAAGTACTTTATGGCAAGGCTAGCAGGCAAACATATATTAGTTGGCATTACTGGCGGTATTGCAGCTTACAAAAGCATTCAGCTTATTCGACTTTTAAAGAAAGAAGCGGCAGAAGTACAAGTCGTTTTAACGGATGGCGCAAAAGCATTCGTGACGGAAATGACGCTTCAAGCCATCTCTGGTAACCCTGTTCGTAGCACATTGCTCGATCCTCAAGCGGAACTTGGAATGGGGCACATTGAACTGGCGAAATGGGCAGATCTTATTCTGATTGCGCCCGCATCGGCTGATTTTATGGCACGTCAGGCGCAAGGTATGGCCAATGACTTACTGAGCACCTTGTGCATTGCGACTGAATCCCCCATCATGATCGCCCCCGCGATGAATCAAGCCATGTGGGCACACCCCGCAACACAGGCAAACAAAGAAACCCTCTTATCAAGAGGCGTCACTATGATCGGTCCAGCGGCGGGCGAGCAAGCTTGCGGTGACGTCGGGTTTGGCAGAATGGAAGAACCTGAAATAATCTTTGAAGCCGTTCGCGCCCACTTTTCACCCAAATCAGCGGAGTTAAAAGGTCAGCATTGGATCATTACTGCGGGACCGACAATGGAAGCCATTGACCCAGTTCGATTCATCAGTAACCACAGTTCTGGAAAAATGGGCTATGCATTAGCAAAAGCGGCGGCAGATCTAGGCGCAGAGGTAACGCTGATTAGCGGCCCCACTAACCTAGCAATGCCATCAGGTGTGAAACGAGTAGACGTTAAAAGCGCTCAGGAAATGCTTTATGCTTGTCGAGTCGCGGCAGCAGATCAAGCAGATGTTTTTATAGGTGCTGCGGCCATTGCAGACTTCCGAGTTAAAGATGTCGCTACTCAGAAGATGAAAAAGCAATCAAACGAAAACGAGATGCAACTCACCTTAATCAAGAATCCAGATATTATTGCGACCCTTTCTTCTGAAGATGCCGCTAAGTATTTTATCGGGTTTGCGGCGGAAACTCAGAATGTCGTCACTTACGCCAAAGACAAACTTGAGAAAAAAGGTCTGGACCTGATCATTGCTAACGATGTTTCTCGCAGTGACATCGGCTTCAACAACGACCAAAATCAGGTCGTCGTCCTATCGAAAGACGCTCAGTGGACACCTGAGAAAGCAAGTAAAACCGAGCTTGCAAAACATCTAGTAAACATTATTCAAACATTTCAAACCGAACAGCCTAAATAAAGGCATTAGAACCTAAGAGCAATTAAGATGAAACAAGCCATCCAACTTAAAGTATTGAACGATAAAATCGGCACAGAGATCCCTCTACCTACTTATGCGACGGAAGGGTCTGCTGGGTTGGATTTACGCGCCTGCTTAGATGAAGCCATCACACTTTCACCAGGCCAAACGACATTGCTACCAACGGGGCTTGCCATCTATATTCAAGATCCAAACCTAGCTGCAACCATTCTCCCGCGCTCTGGTTTAGGGCATAAGCATGGCATCGTGCTTGGTAATCTCGTGGGGCTTATCGATTCCGACTACCAAGGGGAGCTGATGGTTTCCTGCTGGAACCGTGGACAAACTGAATTTACGATCGAACCGGGCGAGCGCGTCGCACAATTGGTTTTATTGCCAGTTGTACAAGCGGACTTTGATATCGTTACCGAATTCGAAAGCTCTGAGCGCGGTGAAGGTGGATTTGGTCACACGGGCACTAAATAAGCCTTATTCAAAAGAGATAATCAATATGCGGCACCCGCGTCGCATAGACGATAGCTCAAGCAAAAAAGGTGAGTATTTCTCACCTTTTTTTGTGTTTGCGTTTCTTTTTTTCACCCATAGCACCACTGACAATAAAATAATCATTATGAAGGCTTCAAAACCGCATTTTTTCGCTTGTTGGATATAGTTTAATCATTCATATCAGGCTATTATTTCTTCCCTAAGTGGTTGCTTACATACTTCATACAGCTTTGTTCAAAAGACTCTGCAATACTCTTTGTCCTAACAGCAAATATATTTTCGACAGCAACCCAAGTCGGAATTCGATGTATCCACCCTCGAATCGGTTAACATAATTTCCCGGCAATTGTGGAATATAAACAACAACTTCAAACAATAATAGGAGTGTTTTTTCAATGGCATTCACGCGTGAATCTGCTTTAGACGTGGCTCAAGTTCTGAGTGAGTCACTACCCTACATTCAACGTTTTGCAGGCAAAACCTTAGTCATCAAATACGGCGGCAACGCGATGACTGATGAAGCGTTGCAAGCCGGATTCGCTCGCGACATCGTATTAATGAAAGCCATTGGCATCAATCCTATTGTCGTGCATGGTGGCGGCCCACAAATTGGCGACATGCTTGAGAAACTGAGCATAGAATCGAAATTCATTAACGGTATGCGTGTCACCGATACCGCTACGATGGATGTCGTTGAAATGGTGCTTGGCGGCCAGGTTAACAAAGAAATTGTTAACCTTATTTCCAAAGCAGGCGGTAAAGCCATCGGTATTACTGGCAAAGACAGTGGTTTTATCAAAGCACGAAAATTGTTCGTTAAACACCAAGCGGAAGAAATGAGCGCACCAGAACAGGTCGACATTGGTCACGTTGGCGAAGTTGCCTCAATTGACACCAGTGTTTTAAAGGTTTTAGAAAACAGTGACTTAATCCCAGTTATTGCACCAATTGGCGTTGATTCTGACGGCAATGCCTACAACATTAACGCTGACCTAGTCGCTGGAAAAGTAGCGGAAGCCGTGAACGCAGAAAAATTGATGCTGCTTACGAACATCTCAGGTGTGCAAGACAAATCAGGACAAGTATTAACGGGCTTAAGTACGGCTCAAGTTGATGCATTGATTGCAGACGGCACGATCTACGGTGGCATGCTTCCTAAAATTAGTTGTGCCCTGTCGGCGGTTAATGCTGGTGTAACAAGCGCTCATATTATCGATGGTCGAGTACCGCACGCCACCTTACTTGAAATATTCACAGACGAAGGCGTGGGCACGTTGATCACGAATCAAAATAAAACCACACAAGCGTAGAGAAAGCACGGCTTGTAGCGCACACTTTTTGCAAGTTGAGAGAAATGACTTAATGACCGCGACTATTAGCCATGACTTATTGTTACCACGACTTATTATAGGACAGTCAATTTACGACGGGTGCCGAACATGACAAACAAGAAACCAGATCGCCGAACCCAAATTCTTCAAGCGCTTGCAGCGATGCTCGAAAGCAGTCCCGGTGCGAGAATTACGACCGCTGCGTTAGCAAAGCAAGTTGGAGTGTCAGAAGCCGCGCTTTATCGTCACTTTCCTAGCAAAGCAAAGATGTTTGAGGGTTTGATCGAGTTTATTGAAGAGTCTTTATTCAGCCGCATTACCCGCATCATTCAGGAAGAAAGTGACGTGGTAAAACGGACAGAAATGATTCTAACCTTGGTATTAGGGTTTTCAGATCACAACCCTGGTATGTGTCGTCTTCTGACTGGAGATGCGCTTGCGGGCGAAACAGAAAGGCTAAGAGTTCGTATTGCTCAGTTGTTCGATCGAATTGAAACGCAATTGAAGCAGATTATTCGTGAAGCAGATTTAAAACAAGGTTTACGTCCGACGATGGGAGTCGCACCTTGTGCTAACTTCTTAGTATCGCTTTTAGAAGGAAAAATTCGCCAATACGTTCGCAGCGAGTTCAAGAGTAAACCACTTAGTATGTGGAAAGATCAGTGGAACGTTTTGGCACAGAACTTGATGGTAAGTCGTTAACTGTAAAAAGAAAACGACTTATTAGAGCAGTATTTATCGTTGCATGCTAGACATATTGTAACGTGCATTAAATACCATAGTCACTTCGGTAAGCTTTAATGGCTTCCAAGTGTTTCGCAAATTCAGGCGATGACAGCTCTTCGAGATACGTCATGATGTCAGTAAGAGAAACGATGCTAATAACAGGCATATTAAAATCTCTTTCGACTTCCTGAATAGCCGACAATTCGCCTTTTCCGCGCTCTTGGCGGTCTAGTGCGATAAGAACACCAGCGGGGTTTGCATTCGCTTCTTTGATGATCGTCATCACTTCGCGAATGGCCGTACCTGCTGTAATGACATCGTCAATGATCATGACATTACCGGCTAGTGGTGCACCAACAAGTGTACCGCCTTCACCGTGATCTTTCGCTTCTTTACGGTTGAAAACGTACGGAGTGTCTACATTATGATGGTCATACAATGCAACGGCTGTGGTTGTTGCCAAAGGAATACCTTTGTAAGCAGGGCCAAATAAAACGTCAAAAGAGACGCCTGCTTCCATAAGCGCCGATGCGTAGAAACGGCCAAGTTTTGCTAACGCCTGCCCACTATTGAATAGGCCAGCGTTAAAGAAGTAAGGACTTACGCGTCCTGACTTCAATGTAAATTCGCCGAAACGTAATACGTTTTGCTGAATTGCGAATTCGATAAATTCTTTTTGGTAAGGTTTCATTCCAACTCCGAAAAGGTACTAAATAAAAAATTGAGCGCCTGCATAAAAGAGAACGTAGTTTAAAATTGTGACAAAAATCACATTCTAATGCTCTCTTACAGTAAATTGGCGCTAATATAACACATGCTCAGTAATTGTAGGGACCAGAAATGAAGGTCATTAGCCTTAATGTAAATGGTATAAGACAAGCAGCCGAACGCGGCTTTTTCGATTGGATGGTTCGTCAGAACCCAGATGTTGTATGTTTACAGGACTTACAAGTTGATGAGCGCAGTTTGAATGACAGCGTTTTTTTTCCTCCAGAATACAACACGTATTTTTTCGATTCGATGGAAGACCCTGAACAAGCAGGCGTTGCAATCTATTGTAAGGCCATGCCTAAAGCCATTATGACGGGTATGGGCTTCCCTGAATGCGATTTCGAAGGTCGCTTTATTCAAGCTGACTTTGATAACGTAAGTGTCGCCTCATTCTTAGCGCCACACGGCTCGAATAACGAAGAACCTCTTCAAGCGCACAAGTATGCGTTTATGGAAGGATTTAAAAATCATTTAATTAAAACTCGTCGTAAACGTCGCGAATTTATTTTCTGTGGCACTGCAAATGTCGCTCGCTCTCCGATTGATGTGAGTAGTTGGTTTGTCAATCAACGCAATTCTGGCTTTTTGCCTGACGAACGAAAATGGATCAATGAGATTTTCAACGAGCACGAATACATTGATGCTTATCGTCAAGTGAACAAACAAGACAAGCAATACACTTGGTGGCCGGATTACGAACGTGCGTGGAAATTAAATGAAGGTGGTCGCTTAGACTATCAAATCACCACACCTGGTATCAAAAATCAGATTCAAGGTGGTGGCGTGTATAAAGGACAGCGTTTCTCTGATCACGCTCCTTTGATAATGGAATATGATATCGATTAAGACCGAATAAGTCTGAAAAACTCATAAGGCGTATTAGCGATAGCATAATACGCCTTTTTTAGCCGAAGAAGCTCGTTAGCTTGGGCGTGTGGAAAATGCTTCTAGGCTAGAACCACATAGAGCTGTAATAGCGCGAATGCAAAGATACCCGCGATGATATCATCGAGCATAATGCCAAAGCCGCCATGCACGCGCTTGTCTATAAATGAGATTGGCCAAGGCTTCAGCACATCAAAAAATCGGAATAAAACGAAGCCAACAATAATGTATTCCCACCCTGTTGGTGCCATCCACATGGTAATCCAGTAGCCAACAAACTCATCCCAAACAATCCCTGAATGATCGTGAACACCGAGATCTTTTGAGGTTTTCCCACACAGATAAATCCCAACAATCGATGTTATCACTAATACGGCAAAATACACCGTGTTGCTTAAATCCTGCATCAAGAGATAAAGAGGAATCGCCGCTAAGGTGCCAAAGGTGCCTGGTGCTTTCGGTGCAGCACCGGAGCCTAGACCGAACGCCAGAAAATGAATCGGGTTTCGCCAAATAGACGAAGGTATTTTGTTAGACATAATCCACTCTACTTAGAAACTTTTTAATTGTAACGTCAGGCTAGACAACATAATCTTAAAAGTGCTGCCAGCCATCGAGCTCGCCTTCATAGCCTTCAACAGCAAAGCCCGAATCGGTAATTTCGCCAATAAGACTACAGGGTAAATGTAACGTTTGCATGATGATATTAACTTCGTCCCGTGCAGACTTAGGCGCCGTAAAACACAGTTCATAATCATCGCCACCCGTCAGCGCCAGTCGAAGCGCCTCTTCAGGCCGCCAATCTAGCAAGGCGTCAGATAAAGGCAATTTGCTTGGCTCGATACGCGCACCAACATCAGACGCTTTCGTAATGTGTTTCAAATCTTGCGCCAATCCGTCTGATATATCGAGCATGCTGTTGACGATGTTTTTTAACGCCATACCAGCAATCAAACGTGGCATTGGCCGCCAATACGCCTCGTAGAAGTAGTCAAACCGTTCAGGAGACACTTGCAGCTCACCAGTAACAATCGGCACCGCGGCCGATGCGTCTCCTAACATGCCTGTCACATAGATATCGTCACCCACTAGAGCGCCACTTCGCCTAGGCGTTTTATCTTGTTCGACGTAGCCATGCACCTGAAGTGTGATGGTTAAAGGGCCTTTTGTGGTATCCCCGCCAACCAACAGCAAACCGATTTGATCCGCTAACTCGGCCATACCTGCGGCAAGTTCCGCCAGCCATTGAGGGTCTGAGTCCGGTAGCGTTAAACCAAGCGTAAAAAACGCAGGTTTTGCTCCCATCGCAGCCAGATCGCTCACACAGGATGCCACCGCTCGATAGCCGATATCTCGCGGGTCTGCATCAAAAGGAAAGTGACGCCCCTCAACCAAGGTATCCATCGAAAAGACCAAGGTTTGATTCGCTGGCACCTTGACCTGCGCACAGTCATCACCAATCCCACAGAGTATATCGTCACGACCACGCACATCGGCCATTCTCGACGCCTGAAAAATGGACTGAATTAACTCAAACTCTTTCACCGTTTAATGCCCGCCATCATCCGTTTTTACATCCTACCTGTTTGTACGCCTCACTGGCTTTTATCCCGACATAAAACAAAGCCATCGGTAATCTTAGTTCACCGATGGCTTTGTTTTTAGCTGTCTGACTTGCACCGCTCTTCTAAATCATTCTTTAGAGACGTTATCCATTACGTCGTGCAGCAATCTCTTCACGACGAACACGTTGTGCAAGTTTGTCCAAAATACCGTTCACGTATTTGTGACTTTCACTGGCACCAAATGACTTCGCCAATTCAACACTTTCGTTAATTGCAACGCGATATGGAACGTCAAGACGGTGCGCTAATTCGTATGAACCTATACGCAACACGGCAAGTTCAATTGCGTCTAGTTCCGATAAAGCACGGTCTAGTAACTCTTCGAAAAGAGAATCCAACTCTTTTGCTTTTGCAGTAACGCCTTGCAACAAATCGCGGAAGTACACTTTATCGCACGCGCTCATGTCTTGCTCAAGCGTAAATTGCGTCTCAATTTCATTCACTGCGGAATGATTCATTTGCCATTGGTAAATGGCTTGCAAAGCTAATCCACGTGACGCGCTGCGCAATTGCGAACGCGATGGTTTCTTTGCTTTTTTCGGTTGTGTATTGGACTTATCCAAATCGCTCATTCTATGCCTCAGTCTTCTAAGCTGCGCAAAACCGCCACAGTTTCAAGAGCAGACAAAGCAGCTTCGCTGCCTTTATTTCCTGCTTTTGTTCCTGCTCGTTCTATTGCCTGCTCAATCGTGTCTACTGTCAATACGCCAAACGATACCGGAATATCAAACTCTAATGCCAACTGCCCTAACCCTTTAACACATTCACCAGCAACGTATTCAAAGTGAGGTGTCCCGCCGCGTATGACGGCCCCCAGTGCAATAATGGCATCGAATTGTTTCTTCTCGGCAACTTTTTTAATCACTATTGGGATTTCAAAAGCACCTGGCGCATAAACTACTGTTATGTCTTCTTTGTTTATCCCGTGACGAACTAAGGTATCAATGGCCCCGTCTTTTAAGCTTTCTACAACATAGCTGTTAAAGCGCCCTACGACCAACGCAAACTTCGCGCCTGGTGCAGAGAAATGGCCTTCATAAGTTTTAATATCGCTCATATCTGCCTCACTCTCAATTACGTTTCATTGCTATCAGATAGACCGTCAGAACCTATATAGGATGAGTACGGAATAAACTCCACGGCTTCTAAATCAAAGCCCGTGAGAGAGAACTTTTTAGGCGAACTAAGCAGCCGCATTTTACGAATACCCAGATCACGCAATATTTGTGAACCTGTTCCTACGGTTAAGTAGGTTCCTGACCCACTTTTATCAGCACTTTTAACCGTTTGAGGCGTTAATGCTGATGTAAAATTCATCGCCAAATCCGTCTGCTTCTCCGACACATCAACCAGTACAACAACCCCTTCACCTTGTTTTGCAATGTACTGCAGTGCGCTTGACATCGTCCAACTAGGAGGACATCCTTCTCGCACTATATTTGCAAAATCCCGTGCAGGATCTGCCACGTGTACTCGAACCAAGGTCGGCTCAGCATCACTGGGTTCTCCTTTGACAAAAGCCAAATGGGACAGGTTTTGTACGGTGTCTCGGTAGGTGATCAGATTAAAATCGCCCGCCTCTGTACTTACCACTTGTTCGGACTCTCGAACTACGGTTGTTTCATTTAGCGTGCGATAGTGTATCAGGTCGGCGATTGTACCAATTTTTATTCCATGTTTCTCGGCAAACTTTTCTAAATCTGACCTTCTTGCCATTGTTCCATCATCATTAATGACCTCAACGATGACAGAAGCCGCTTCATAGCCCGCCATTCGCGCTAAATCGCACCCAGCTTCGGTATGACCTGCTCGACTCAATACCCCACCAGGTTTCGCCATTAAAGGAAAAACATGCCCAGGCTGAACAATGTCTTCTGGCAATGCATTTGCCATTACCGCACGTTTTACGGTTAATGCTCGGTCTGCAGCAGAAATGCCGGTCGTCACCCCTTCTGCCGCCTCAATGGACAGCGTGAAGTTTGTACTGTAAACCGTGCCGTTTTGATTAACCATGAGAGGCAAGTTTAATTGCTGACAGCGCTCAGGTGTCAGCGTCAAACAAATCAGTCCACGCGCGTGCACCGCCATAAAATTAATAATGTCTGGCGTTACGCACTCCGCCGGAACGATAATATCACCCTCGTTTTCGCGGTCCTCATCATCCATCAGAATAACCATCTTACCCTGACGTAGATCCGCTAAAATTTCATCGATTAAATTCAGAGCCATTTTCACGTCTTCTTTGTACACTCGTTAATAGCACTATAGTTCAATTATTGAGCGCAGACCTTGATCTGAACGAGGATAACGATTATTCCTCTAAAGCATCCTCTTCAAGGTACTTTGGAAAATACACCATCTTAAGGTCATTCCCCACGGAGCGAACTGACTCCAATTCTAGTTCAACCGCATCCTTCATCACGTCAATCGGTAGGCGCATTAACGGTCTCGCGTCTGACCCCAACAACTTTGGCGCGACGTACACAACAAGTTCATCAACTAAACCTTCTCGTAAAAACGCGCCAGCCAATTCCGCTCCTGTCTCCACCAGCACTTCGTTAATGCCCTGATCAGCAAGCAACCCCATGCATTCGATCAAATCCATTCGACCATCTTCACCAACCGGCGCGAATTCAATATTCACCCCCGTTTTCTTCAGTGCATCAAAGTGTTCTTGCTCAATGTCTTCTTCGACACAAAACATCAGCGCTTCTTTGCCTGGTTTTAGAATCTTCGCTTCGGGAGGAATCGACAGCGCAGTATCCATGATCACACGCAAAGGTTGACGCACTGATTTCGAATCGACCTCTTGATCATCAGAATCAATTCGAACCGTCATACTTGGATTATCGAGAATAACCGAACCAATTCCGGTCACTATCGCATCACTTTGAGCTCGAAGTCGCTGAACATCAAGACGTGCGGCAGATCCTGTAATCCACTGGCTTTCGCCGGATTCCATGGCCGTTCGACCGTCTAAACTCATCGCCATTTTTAGTCGAATATAGGGCAAGCCTTCGCGCATACGTTTATTGAAGCCAAGGTTTAGGCGCTCACATTCGTTTTCTAATACTGGTCCAATTACCTGCACACCCGCTTTTTCCAGTTTCGCCAAACCACGGCCTGCTACTTGTGGATTCGGATCTTGCATACCGTAAACAACGACGGCGATGCCAGCTTTTATCAGCGCATCGGCACACGGTGGCGTTTTTCCCTGATGGCTACAAGGCTCCAAGGTTACATACGCGGTCGCGCCTTCCACACTTTCCATGGCGCTAGCAAGCGCATTCACTTCAGCATGCCCTTCACCCGCGCGCGCATGGAAGCCTTCTCCGATAATTCGATCATCTTTTACAATGACACATCCCACTCTAGGATTCGGATGAGTGGTGTATAACCCTTTTTTAGCCAACTGGACTGCTTGACTCATATATTCAGTGTGTTTCTGCATTTCATCACTCATTATTTTAAGCTCGCCAATTAGGCTTCTTTTTTAGGATTACCACTTTCAAGACGCTCGATCTCTTCACGGAATTCACTAATGTCTTTAAAACTGCGATATACAGAAGCAAAACGCACATACGCGACTTGATCAAGTCGCTTTAATTGATCCATTACCGCTTCTCCTAACCATCGAGAAGCAATCTCTCGCTCACCTGTAGCTTGCATCTTTTCTTTAATTCGAGCGATTGCCGTTTCTACGTCTTCGATACTAACGGGTCTTTTTTCAATCGATTTAAGAATCCCCTGACGCAGCTTTTCATCGTCAAAAGGGACTCTGCTACCATCGCTTTTGATCAACTTTGGCATCTGTAACTCAGCAACTTCGAACGTTGTAAAACGCTCTTGGCACTCGTTGCAAGTACGACGTCGCCGAACCTGTGCGCCTTCTGAAACAAGACGCGAATCAAGAACTTTGGTATCTTGAGCTCCACAAAATGGGCAACGCATGATTTATCCATCATTTAATTGATACGAATATCGGCTTCTTAAATAGAGCCTTTCTGTAAAACAAATGATATCAACCCTACCCTATGATAGAAAGTGAACATTAAGGAATAGAAACGGATGATACTGGCCGAATTGTCTGGCTTAATTGCCGCGCTATGCTGGACCGTCACAAGCCTCATGGCACCCAGTTTAATTAAGCAGTTTGGTACGTCACGCTTTAATGCCGGGCGCATTTTTATCGCAAGTGTTATATTGATCTTCCTTTGTGTCATTCAACAACGCTTCTCTAGCACCCTGTGGGACTATGCGCTGCCGCTGGCTTTATCTGGGTTTGTCGGCATCTTTCTAGGCGACACAATGCTCTTTAATGCGGTTCATCGCTTAGGACCACGCCGAGCAGGTGTGCTTTTCGCAACCAATGCCCCTGTGTCGATTCTACTTAGTTGGCTGTTCTTGTCTGAAACACTGTCGCTCTTGGAGCTTTTAGCCTGCGCCATCGTGTTATTAGGCGTCATCATCGCCATCCTCTTTGGCAAACGCGGCGCGTCTCATGAATGGGAACAAACCAAAGGTCGTCTTTGGGTCGGTATTCTTCTCGCCTTTGGTGGTGCCGTTGGACAAGCCAGCGGGGCACTGCTGGCGAAACCTGCCTTACTCGCCGGTGTCGACCCGTTTGCCGTTTCTGCCTTTCGTGTCACCGTTGGTGCGCTTGCCCTACTACTGGTATTTTTTGTTTATAACCGCCCTAGGCTCTCACCAGAATTGCGCCCCCTTCGTGACATTCCCGTGTCGCACTTTTTTAAACTAGCGGGTATGGCAACGCTTGGCATGGTGACAGGAATGAGCATTTTGGTATGGGGAATAGGCAATGCCAATGTTGGTATCGTGATGACGCTATCGGCGACCGTCCCCGTCTTGGTCTTACCCGGCCTTTGGTTAACAACCAAAATACGCCCAGCACTCGGTGCGTGGGTTGGCGCAATATTCGTCGTAATAGGCGCGGCTTTGATAATCTGGTTCTAATTCATTAGAACCTCGGACACTGTCACGTACCTAGCCGCCTATGCTATTCTTCTCCTATACAGTTAATCCTTAATCACTCAATTCAATTCTATAGGATCATACATACGCTTATGGCTCAGTTTGTATACAGCATGAATCGCGTTGGGAAAGTCGTTCCCCCAAAGCGCGAAATCCTCAAAGACATTTCCCTTTCTTTTTTTCCGGGTGCAAAAATCGGTGTACTGGGTCTAAATGGATCGGGTAAATCGACACTGCTACGCATCATGGCAGGCGTTGATACCGAACATAATGGTGAAGCACGTCCGATGCCGGGCATTAAAATCGGCTACTTGGAACAAGAACCTCACCTTGATCCAACTAAAAACGTTCGCGGTATCGTTGAAGAAGCCTTCACCGATGTGATCGAGGCCATGGCACGCCTAGATGCGGTTTACGCTGAATACGCAGAACCCGATGCCGACTTCGATGCCTTGGCAAAAGAGCAAGGTCAATTGGAAGCCTTGATCGAAGCAAAAGAAGGCCACAATTTAGAACGTGCCTTGGAAGTTGCTGCTGAAGCACTTCGCTTACCACCTTGGGAAGCGAATGTTGAGCACCTTTCAGGTGGTGAACGTCGTCGTGTGGCTCTGTGTCGTCTATTGCTGGACAAACCAGACATGATCCTTCTGGACGAGCCAACTAACCACTTGGATGCTGAATCCGTTGCTTGGTTAGAGCGCTTCTTGAAAGATTACCCTGGTACCGTGGTCGCCATTACCCACGACCGTTACTTCTTAGACAATGCGGCGGGTTGGATTTTGGAACTGGACCGTGGTCATGGTATTCCATACGAAGGTAACTACTCTTCTTGGTTGGAACAAAAAGATGCCCGTTTGGAACAAGAAGCCAAACAACAAGCCTCCCATCAAAAAGCCATAAAATCTGAGCTTGAATGGGTTCGTCAAAACGCCAAAGGTCGTCAGTCTAAGTCCAAAGCGCGTTTAGCACGTTTCGAAGAAATGAACTCTCAAGAGTTCCAAGATCGTAACGAAACCAACGAATTGTATATTCCACCTGGCCCTCGCCTTGGTTCTAAAGTCATCGAAATCGAAGGCGTGAGCAAGAGCTTCGAACATAAGATGCTACTAGAAGACTTCAACATGGTCGTACCACAAGGCGCGATTGTTGGAGTCGTTGGTGGTAACGGAGCCGGTAAATCAACGCTGTTTAAAATGATCGCTGGCACCGAAAAACCCGATACTGGAACCGTGACTTTAGGCGACACAGTTCAACTGGCTTACGTTGACCAAATGCGTGAATTAGATGGCGATAAAACCGTCTTCGAAGAAATTTCGGATGGTCAAGACATGATCACGGTTCACAACTACAAAGTACCGGCTCGTGCTTACATTGGTCGCTTTAATTTTAAAGGCTCCGATCAACAGAAATTCGTTAAGCACTTGTCTGGTGGTGAGCGTAACCGCTTGCACTTGGCTAAGTTACTTAAAGAAGGTGGCAACGTCTTGCTACTGGATGAGCCGACCAACGACCTAGACGTCGAAACCTTACGTTCATTGGAAGATGCGTTATTGGCCTTCCCGGGCGCTGCCATTGTGATTTCCCATGACCGTTGGTTCCTAGACCGTATCGCGACTCATATTCTAGCCTACGAAGGTGATTCTAAAGCGGTTTTCTTTGAAGGAAACTATCAGGAATACGAGGCCGACTACAAGAATCGTACCGGTAATGACGCAACACCTACTCGTATTAAATACAAGAAGATTGACGCTTAATACAATTTTAGTATTTAAAACTCAGCAATAAAAAAGCGCTTCTGGTTTTACACCCGAAGCGCTTTTTTAATCTCGCCAGTTCTTACATCACTTTAGCTCTTAGACTTTAAAGCTACCGACTTGCACATTCAGTGCTTGGTAAAGGTCTGAGATCTGAGTCGATTGTGTTTGGATCACGTCAGCGACGGATTGAACTTCATCAGACTGCCCTTTCAATGAGTTTAAATTCTCATTGATATCATTTGACACAATCGCCTGCTCTTGTGTCGCTTGTGCGGTTTGCGCAGCCATCTCTTGAACCTTACCAAATGACTCTTGCAACGAACCAAATATACGTATTACTTCATCAAAATTCGATACGGTTTTGTCTGCATTGGAACGACTGTTTTGTATCGCTTTAGACGATTCTGATACGTTAACTTTTAACTGCTCAATCATCGATTCGATCTCATTGGTACTGTCTTGAGTTCGAGTAGCAAGCGTTCGAACCTCATCCGCAACAACAGCAAAACCACGACCTTGTTCACCGGCACGAGCCGCTTCTATTGCCGCGTTTAGCGCCAATAAATTCGTCTGCTCTGCAATATTTCGAATCACCTCAAGAACCGAGGCAATGGCTTCAGAGCTTTTTTGCAGTTCATCGGATCTTGTTAAGGCATCATCAATGTCGAGCACTAACCTTCTAATTGCACTGTTAGAACCATTGACGGCGGTGATACCTTGCTCCGCTAGCTGATTAGAATTTTGCGACTCACTTGCTGTCTCACTAGCAACATCCGACATTTGTTGGTTGGCCATACTCATTTCGTGTCCGGCACTCACAATAGAGTTAGAAGCATTAACCAAGGCTTCTGTCACACCTGCTGTACGGCTTGAGGCGCTGTTAAGCTCTCCCGTCATACCACCCAACGAATGAGCTTGAGTTTGGATCGTTGTAATAATGCCTCGCAAACGTTCAACAAAGTTGTCGAACTCGTTTGCTAAGTCGCCTAATTCATCTTTCGCCGATGAATTAATACGCTGAGTCAGATCACCATCACCTTCTGCAATTTCACGAATTCGCACCGCAAGACCGTTCGCTCGACCCGCAATTTGTTTTGGTACAATCAGGCCAAACAGGAATACAATCACCAACGTAATAGCAATCGCGACAATACTGAGCATTTCTCTTGAGTTCACAAGATCCTGTATTTCCTTACCGTCTTGCTTAGCATGAAGACCAACGACTTCACCCGCTTTGTCTAAAATTCCTCTGAGATCTGAGAATTTTTTGTCAGATGATGCAAGCTCATCTGTAACGTCTATACCTGATTGACTGCTTTTCAAAAGCGCAGCACTTTGTGATCGCCATTCAGAAAACAACGAATCAAAGTTTTGGAAATCTTGATAAAGCTCTGGGAAATCGCCAACATGGTCACGGTATAAATTGAATCGATCGATTACTTGTTGAGCATTTTCATCAAATTCCGCATACAGTTCATCAAAGTTTCCTTGCTTAGCAACAATTTGTTCCATCGCCAAGCGTGCTTGATAAAAGTCGCGGTCTGCATTTAAGACGACAGAAACAGCTCCGAAGTAATTCTCCGCCTGGCGGCTCATCGCTGATTTTTGTGTCTCGATTAAGGAAGTCATAACAGCAAACGTTCCAACCATAATAACGGCAAGCAACAAAAGCGGTGCAGTTATCTTGGCTCTTATCGACTGTAAGCGCATAGCAATTACCTTCATAAGTTGTTAAATACGCTTGCAGTCTAGTTAAGCAAAAAATAGCAAACAACAGCCAACAACATTTTCCTACAGAACACCTTACGAAGAATTACATAACTTCCTTCCACTTTCCTACATCCGCGTAAGCCAAAGCCTACAAAAATGTCTAGTATTTCGTCGAAATTTGAATTAAAAGAATCTAAAATCCTAAAAAAAACTCCCAAGGCCGCATACGATTGGCAAAATTATCGATTACAAATATTCACCCATATGCCGTCATGTGATTTACTGTAACTAGGCGACAGCCCAAAACATTAGGAAACACTGGAGAGCATATGAAGATTGTTAACGCTCGTTTAAGAAAGCAAAGCGACTTATTCACCGTTGAGATCAAAGAGGGCGTGTTTAACAGCATTAAAAAGCAAGCTGATTCGATCTCTGCTCTGCCAACGGACATGAATGCTAACGGCAATCTATTATGCGCCCCCTTTGTTGAACCCCATATTCATCTAGACGCCGCGCTCACAGCAGGAGAGCCGGAATGGAACCGCAGCGGCACCTTATTTGAGGGCATTGAGCGTTGGTCTCAACGCAAACCCATGCTAAATGAAGCAGATATACGAGCACGCGTAACAAAAACACTTGAACTTCTGATAGAACAAGGCGTGCAACATATAAGAACCCATGTTGATACAACGGATCCATCACTTGTGGCGCTCAAGACCTTATGCGCTATGCGTGATGAACTCAAAGACACGCTCGATATCCAAGTAGTAGCTTTTCCTCAAGAAGGCATTCCGTCCTTTCCAAATGGCGAAAAGCTAATGGAAGAAGCGATGGAAATAGGAGCCGATGTTGTTGGTGGCATCCCTCATTTTGAGTACACCCGAGAGCTTGGCGAACAATCGGTTAAGTTTCTAGTCAAGTTGGCGCTTAAGTACGACCGTCTGATTGATGTTCATTGTGATGAAATTGATGACCCAAACTCACGCTTTCTTGAGTTTCTTGCTTATGAAGCGCTAAAGCACAATATTGGTAATAGAGTGACGGCCAGTCATACCACAGCGATGCATTCCTACGACAATGCCTATTGCTCGAAACTATTCAGATTACTCAAACATTCGGGCATAAACTTTATCTCCTGCCCTACTGAGAGTATTCACCTTCAAGGACGCTTTGACACTTACCCAAAACGCCGTGGCGTGACACGCGTTAAAGAGCTCAACGAGGCGGGGTTAAACGTCAGCTTTGCTCAAGATTCTATCTTCGATCCATGGTACTCGCTCGGTAATGGTAAACTATTACGTACGTTAGATTCTGGTCTGCATATCTGCCAGATGATGGGCTATGATGACTTTATCAGCGCATTAGACTTTATCTCCGACAACAGCGCGAAAACCCTAAAGCTCCAGAACTATGGTATTAAAGTAGGCAACCCAGCAAACGCGATTCTACTAAGCGGTTTTGACGACTACAGTGTATTAAGAAACCAAGGGGATGTGCTTTTAAACATAAGGAAAGGTAACATTATTATGGAAAAGCAGCCGGCCAAGCTTTTGAGCAAAGTGTCATTACCGATTTAGTTCCGTCTTCTAACGAGATCTTAGAGCGACGTTTCAAAAGCCTTGATGCAAGCCGCTGATTTAAATACATCTATATTAAGCAGTATTTATGAAAGACAATGAAAAGCTTGCGTTGCTTAGAAATCTAAACGAAGCGCACACGTTAGGCCAAACCGAAGATTCGATTTCACGCTTCAACTCTCATTACAAATTGGCGTTCGACAAACTGGTGTCGATAAAGAAAACGGTCATTGTTGCGCTACTAAGCATCGCCGTTCTACTCGGAGCCTCTATTGCACCGAGTACATTTGGGCAATCCGATGGTAACCATATTAATGTATTCTGGCTGTTGCTCCTATTACTTGGAGCAAACACCTTAAGCTTATTGCTCTGGCTGCTTTCCTGTTTTATTCGACCTTCGGGAAGTCGTAACTGGCAGCACATCGTTCAGCTTTTAATTCGATTCGGTGCAAAACTCGCTAAGTCTGAGCCTCGTTATGTCAAAGCCTACCAAGAACTATATCTAGCAAATCAACGCGGAAAGTGGCTTATTGGTAGCTTAATGCACACCACCTGGGCCTGTTATTTAATGGGCGGGCTTTTAAGTACCGGCGTTTACTTAATGACCCATGAAGTACATTTCGTCTGGGAAACGACATTGTTAAGTTCATCAGACTTTCAGAATTTCACTCGTCTTTTAGGAGCGTTTCCTAACCTATTAGGTGTTTCTGTCCCAAGTAACCTCGAAGTACAGCTGAGCGCCTTGTCTAACACTGAATGGTCGAACGCTGGATGGTCGAACGCTGAATTGTCTAATACGGAAAGGTTACCCGCCCTTCAGCAAAAGTGGGCGTACCTTGTACTTTTTAGTATCATTCTATACGGTATCGTTCCGCGATTTCTGCTCATCACGTTTTCATATTCACGCTATAAATTCACGCTTTCACAAGCGATAAAAGCCATCCTAGCGCATGCCAAAGCCTCTCAAAAGGAACAACATCAAACCATCATTATTGATGAAGACTCAAAGGGCGCTGATATAACAACCTCTACCGCCACCAAGATAAAGTCAGCCACAGCATCGGATTTCAACGCACCTTTATTTGGCTTTGAATGGGACGGTGACAAGGTCAATGGACACTCGCTAAAGACGATCAACAATCGACAAGATCAAAAAGAACTTTTAGAGCATAACGTACCACTCTCTGCATTCAGCCTCGTCGTGAATGGAGGTAATTGCCCTGATCGTGGCTCTCTAAGATTTTTAAAACAAATGGCGCAGGCGAGCACACACTTTACGCTCATCATTGTTGGTAACACTTACGAACAACAATGGGTACAACATGCCCTAAATGCCAATATCGAAACCAATCGCTTACGCTATTGGTCTGCAAATGAGGCGCATCATCATGCCGATTAATCTACTTATCGTAGGTCATGCTAATACTGGGAAAACCTCGCTAATACGCACACTAATACGCGACAAAGGATTTGGGCAAGTCGGCAATATTGCAGGCACAACCAGACACGTTGAAGCAGTTGATATTAAAGTAGAGCGCCGCTCAGTCCTGCGTTTAATTGATACCCCCGGATTCGAGGATTCGATTGGACTTTGGGATGCACGACAGCAACCCGAATACAGCGGGGTCACGAACTATCAATGGCTCGAAACTTTCCCTGATACGGCGTTAGGACAACAGGAGTTTGAGCAAGAAAGTAAAATCATTAAGCAATTAATCAACGCAGATATCATTCTCTATGTGATCGACTCTCGACAAGCACCTCTTGGCAAATATCTCGATGAGCTGAACGTATTAGCCTGCGCTAACAAACCCATCATTCCTATCTTGAACTTCAGTCACCCTGCGACTGAGCAGCAGGATAAATGGAAATCGGTTCTCGCTGAGCGCCACCATCATGCGTTCGTAAAATACGATACCGTCGCTTTCTTTTTCGAAGACGAAAAACGTTTGTATCAAACACTGCAAAGCCTTGCTCCTAGTCAGTATGATGCACTGCAAACACTGCTCGACACACGATACGAAGCAGCAAAACAGCGTCTAGACGAAGCAACGAAGTACGTAGCTGAAATGTTATTCGCCTGTGCATCTAAACGCATAGAAAGCGCGTTATACCCGCCGGAGAAAAACGTTCAGGAAGCCTTTGAAAACGCGGTTCGATCGATCGAACAAAGTGCTATTTTGCGCTTGCTTTCTTTATACGATTTCCAAAAAGAAGACACTCTGGTCAATACACTCCCCATTGCGAACAACCGCTGGACTCAGGATCTATTTTCTCCTGAAAGTTTAACCGAATGGGGGCTTCAAGCCGGAACCAGTGCGGCTACAGGCGCAGCGATTGGCGTTAGTATCGATATACTCAGTGCCGGGTTGTCGTTAGGGACGGCAACAACCATTGGCGCATTGCTTGGCGCAACGTGGGAAACAGGTAAACATTATAAAGAAACAATAAAGAGCAAAATAACGAAAAAGCACTTACTTTGCCTTCAAGACGCCACATTGACCTTGCTTACATTCAGAGCAATTACCTTGATAAGACACTTACATCAGCGAGGCCACGCTAGCATTGAAGCGTATAAACTTGGGATGGATGTCGATGATGAACTTAAGTCACTCACTTCAGAATTGCCGACGCTTTGGAAAGCGATTCGCCAACGATCTGAACAAAATGTTATTCAATCCAGCAAAAACCAAAAACTCATTGCCGAATTAAAGTCTGAACTGAAGGTTTACGTGACCCTAGACTAGCGAAAGGAAAGGAAAGAAGAGAGGAAGAGAGAAAGCAACTGCAACTATCGCGCTTCTTTTGCTTCATGCATTAGCTGTTCACATCTAGCCACTAGGTCTGCCACATCCTCATCGGTAAGACCCTCTGTACTAATAGGTTCAAGTACTTTTACAGTAACAGAACCGTTGCTCAAACGATTGAGTTTGACTTGCCCATGAGTATCACTGCATACAACCGGAACAATCGGCACACCCGCTTGAATAGCCGCATGGAAAGCACCTCGTTTAAACGGTAACCAACCTCGACCTCGGCTTCGTGTTCCCTCTGGAAACATCCAAATCGAAAGCCCTGTTTGCTTCATCTGCGTCACGATATCTGTGATGCGGGCGATCGCTTTGTCCCTATCATGCCGTTTAATCAAAAAATTACCGCTGGCCCAATACAGTGTTCCGAAAAAGGGAATCCACTTTAAGGACGACTTCCCCACCGTTACCACGCCATGCGGCACCACATGCGCTAACGTAAATAGATCAAAGTTATTTTGATGGTTGGCCACATAGACCGCTTGCTGCACCGTCGTTGCTTTAGGGTGCACATCCGTCTTAACACGTAAACCGAATAACCTGGCCGCCGATGCGAGGATTTTCCCTAAGTAATACACACGGTCCTTTGCTCGGCGCGAAGACAAGGCAAGAAATGCACACATCACCAGTCCAGCCAATGTTACAAGAACAATAAGAATAACGAGGACACTAAGGCGTACAACCGCTAACATTAGGCGTTTTCTTTCTGGTCATTAAAATCATGGCACCAAACCATATAGTCATCTGGTGCAAGTGGTTTTGAAAAATAATAGCCCTGTATCTTATCGCAACCCAAAGTCTTAAGGATCTCAACACCTTCCTTATTTTCAGCGCCTTCGGCAGTCACTTTAAAGCCCAAGCTATGAGATAACTCGATGGTCGCGCGAACGATGTACTTATCGTTGTCATTGGTATCCAGATATTGAACAAATGCACGATCAACCTTCACTTCATTAACGGGTAAGTCACGCAGATAAGACAACGCTGATTGCCCTGTACCAAAGTCATCGATGGCCAAATGGAACTGCTTTTCTTGCAGCCTTTCCAATACCGACACAACCTTATCGGCGTCAGACATAACCGCGCTTTCGGTCACCTCAAGTGATATAGCAGAGACAGGTAAGCCTTTTTCATTCAGCTTATTTGTAAGCCAATCGGGTAGTGATTCATTAACCAAATCCAGTGCGGATAAATTCACCGCAACCGTCACTTTATCGCCACCAGCCCACCATGTTGAGACCTGATCAATAACCTGCTCTAGTACCCAAAATGTAAGTTGCTGAACGTTACCCGTTTGCTCCAACAGGCCAATAAATTCATCGGGAGGCACGAAGCCAAGTTCTGGGTGAACCCAGCGAACCAGCGCTTCAGCCTCATAACAACATCCCTCTCGTACCGCAATTTTTGGCTGATAGACCATAAACAACTGATTGTTAAGGAGCGCATTGTCGATGTCATTAATGATAGTGAGGTTTCTTTGATTGATCTCGTCCAACCCGTCCTGATAGAAGGCAATGCCCAGTTCACGCTCTTTCGCACGACCACTGGTAATATCGATACGACGCATGGCGTCATTTGCCGTGGTAATGTCCGCAGACAAGGGCAACACACCAATCGACACTTTTAATCGAATACGCTGATTAATGCCCTTTTCGATTTCATGTTGAATGATTTCTTGGAGTTTCAAACAATCTTCTTCGCGATGATGTTTGGATAGAATCACGGTGAATTCATCTCCACCGGTGCGAGCGACGTATTCAACATCAGGGCTAATGTCAGACAAGATCGTCCCAGTTTGCTTTAAGACTTCATCACCAGCGTCAAAACCCATCATGCTATTGATGTCTTTAAAGCGCCGTATATTGATACGGACTAAAGCACCACAGCTTCTTGGCAATTGACTCGTTAGTTCTCGCTCTAACGCCGAACGGTTATAAAGCCCCGTTAAAAAGTCATGAGAACTTCTGAAAATAATCTCTTCTTCACGATTGAGGATGGCCTTTTCCATCGTGTTCATGGTGTTCGCCAACACACCAAACTCACCTGCCACTTTCGGGGCGTGCTCTGTTTTCCCTAGCCCAATTGCTTGCGCATAGCCAACGAGCTTCTGTATCGGTCTCGATAGTGAACGTGCCATTACCAGCGCAACTAACGCAGCTAATAGCAAGGTAAACGCGAAAATTAACATGAGGTTATTTCGCGCTTCTTCATAGCCTTTTAACCAAGGAGCATACGGTAAATGGACAATCCCCCATTCGCCGCCCTTTTCGTCTAACTTAACCGCCGACGAAAGATACGCTTCATTGTCCGTAAACATGGGCGTTTCAATATAGTCTTTCAGTTTAGATGGCGTCACCACCCAATTAAGGTCGTCTTTTGGCAGGCTCGAAACAATGTGTTTAATCTCGGCGGATTGCTCACTCACGAAGCTGACGTCTAACTGTGTAATACTGGCAATATGCTGCGCAAAGACTTCATCCAGCTCAAACGACATCCCGACCCAAGCAATTAGATTTGGCGCACGCACAGGCACCAACACCAGCTGTGACACATAGCCATCAACGCCAACTAAGTTATTAATTGACTTTAGTCCCTGTCGTCTGGCCTCTAAAATTCGTTGAGTCACAAAGCTTATGTCTTGCACTTCCTGAGTAGAAGCAATGAGTTTGCCATTGGGAGAAAACAGCATGGCACTGTCGGATGAGATTCGCGCTCCGTGATTTTCAAGCACCGATTTAATGGTGCCAATATCCTGAGTAGCCACAGCGCGTTTAAAGCCGAAATCGGACGCCAGTATGCCAACGCCTGTGGTTAATTGCTTGGCTCTATCCCCTAGCTGAAGCTTTAAGACATTGACTGCAACATCAATAGCATGGACGCCTTGACGGTAATTATCCGCCTTAAGAGAGTTAAGGACAGCGATCGCGGTGCCCACTTGCACTACAGCAAGAAGACCGACGATGAACAATACGAGTCGAGCGCGAAAACTCTTAAACACAAAGGCTCCCTTTACTAAATGCAGCAGACCAAATTTGATAACCTAATTAAATACCATTCTATACAAAAAAACACGGTTTTATCTTGATACTCAGTTCATTAAATATGACCAGACTTCTTCCTAAAAATTCACAAACACATCGAATTAAAACATTTGTTATAATTATTAACATTTGTTATTTTCTAGATATCGTTCATGGATACAGCGCAGGCTACGATGACAGATCAGGAATCAACGGTTTTAGAGGCGATCAGACAAGACCCTCTAGCGTCACAACAAACACTAGCAAATCGAATTGGCATGAGTCGTGAATCTTTGGCGGGCCATATCATGCGGCTAACTCGGCAAGGATACATTCTTGGTAAAGGGTACATGCTTGCCAGTGAAAATCCGTTTGTTGTCATAGGCGGCGCAAATATTGATATCAACGGACGTTCGTCGAATGCATTAAAGATGTCAGATTCTAATCCCGGCTTCGTTAGCCAAAGTCCGGGCGGTGTCGGAAGAAACATAGCTGAGAACCTTGCAAGACTCGGGGAAAATGTTCACCTCGTTGCTTTAATTGGTGAAGATCAAAATGGCGAGTGGATTAACGAGCGGACACGTGACGCTGGCGTCAATACTCAAGACCTAATCCGCCACGAGCAATTACCCACCAGCACCTATCTTGCAATTAATAATGAAGTCGGAGAGCTGAATGCAGCCATTGCCGACATGCGCATAGTAGACCAGCTTTCCCCAGAACGCTTACAAACAAAAATGCCGCTACTGCAATCAGCAGGGCACATCATTTTAGACGCAAACCTAAGCGAAGATACTATTAGATGGCTTGCCACACTGACGCTAAAGACGACTTGGTGTGCCGATGCGGTGTCTGCCACTAAAGCCATTAGACTACGACCCATCTTATCAAAGCTCTCTGTGTTAAAAGTGAATCAAGACGAAGCAAGAGCCATTCTAGACTCAGACGAGCAGGATCAAACAAAGCTTGCTAAGCTGCTCTTAGAACAAGGCGTACAGCAAGTGCTGTTGAGCCTAGGAAATCAAGGCGTGCTCTATGCTTCTGAACACACTTGCTTTAGCCAAACATGTCTTCCTTCAAGCCCAGTGAGCGACAGCGGCGCGGGCGATGCGCTCATCGCGGGCTTTTTACACGCGCGACAGCAAGACCATTCAATTGAAAAGAGCCTTCACTTTGCCGCGGCTTGCGCTGCGCTCACATTAGAATCAGCGGATGCAAACCATCCGAACCTAACAAACGAACATGTTAATCACGGGATAGAATCATTATGAATCAGTACTTAGATATTCACCCTGACGTTGCCGACGCCGTCGCCAAAGGCAAACCTGTGGTCGCGCTTGAAAGCACAATTATTTCTCACGGAATGCCTTGGCCAGAAAACGCAGAAACCGCTAAAAAAGTCGAACAAGTGATCCGCGATAACGGCGCAGTTCCCGCCACAATTGCCATTATTGATGGACGCTTAAAAGCGGGTCTTAGCAACTCAGAAATTGAAACCTTGGCAAAAGCAGGGCTTTCGGTCACAAAATGCTCTCGTCGAGATTTACCCTTTGTTGTTGCACAAAAGCAGCATGGTGCGACGACGGTTGCCGCAACGATGATTGTTGCCGCGATGGCGGGCATCAAAGTGTTTGCGACAGGCGGCATCGGCGGTGTGCACCGTGGAGCGCATAAAACCTTCGACATTTCAGCCGATTTACAAGAGCTTGCTCAAACCGACGTTGCCGTGGTCTGTGCTGGTGCAAAATCCATCTTAGATTTAGCACTAACCCGTGAATATTTGGAAACACAGGGCGTGCCTGTTTTAGGCTATAACACGGACGCTCTGCCAGCCTTCTATACACGTGAAAGTGACCAAACCGTTGATTACAACCTTACATCAGCAAAACAGATTGCAGACTTCTTAAGTGCTAAGTGGGCAATGAACTTGAAAGGCGGAGCGGTAATTGCCAACCCCATTCCAGAAGAGTTTGCGATGCATAAAGAAACCATCGACAAGGCGATTGAGCAAGCGCTAAATGAGTTAGAAGAGCAAGGTATCGGTGGCAAGGAGTCGACGCCATTCTTACTGGCGCGCGTTGCAGAGCTAACGGGAGGGAACAGTCTAGCAAGCAACATTCAACTGGTTTTCAATAATGCCCGCTTAGCCGCGAATATTGCCATTGAACTCAGCAAATAAGCGGTTTTTTTAGGCAAATAAAGCGCCGTAGACCCATAAGTGTTGACTTATTCTTGGTTTATGGCGCTTTAGGCACTTTTCAGTTTTTAGACTGTTTAGTCTTTTAGGCACTAGCTGTTCCAGTAATTGGCTTGCCAATAATCGATTTGATCGCTCTCCAAGAAACTCCAAGCAATAAATCGGCTGACTTTCTGACCCTGTGCCATTTCGACTTCTTTTATCTGCTGCACGTTCACTTTTTTAAGCAGTGCTCTCAAGGCTGGTAAGTTGGCCTGTCTAGATACTAACGACGTGAACCAAAAGCACTGATCTTTCACTGCGACACTTTCTTGAATCATTCTGGAAATAAACCCAGCTTCGCCGCCATCGCACCACAGTTCAGCGGATTGCCCACCAAAGTTCAACGGTGCTTGCGTATCGGCATGCTCTCGCTGGTTGTCCATTTGACCACTTTTTCGCGCTTTTAAGCCATTTCGTTTACGTGTATTTTCTTTTTCCATACTGGCTTCACTGGTATGGAAAGGTGGATTGCATAGGGTGACGTCAAAACGCTCGCCTTCTGCCCAGACATTTTGAAAAACATGCATATTATCTGGCTGTTGACGAATTTTAATGGCTTTTTTCAATGAACCGTTGGCTTTAACAATTTCACTCGCAGCCATAACAGCGACACTATTCGCATCGACACCCACAAATTGCCAGCCATATTCTTTATAACCGACAATCGGATAGACACAATTCGCTCCCACGCCCACATCTAAGGCTTTCACCCGTTTTCCTCGTGGGATGGTGCCATTGTTGCTCTGCGCCAGTAAATCCGCCAAGTGATGAATATAATCCGCTCGACCTGGTATCGGTGGGCACAAAAAGCCTTTAGGAATATCCCAAAAACTAATGCCATAAAAATGGTTCAATAGTGCGCTGTTAAGCGCTCGAACGGCGTCAGGATCTGAGAAGTGAATGGTTTCAGAGCCGTATTGGTTCTTAAACACATACTGGGCGAGCTCAGGAAAAGAATCCACTAACAAAGCAAAATCATATCGAGATCGATGAGGGTTCCTTGGATGAAGCCCCAATGTGTTCGATTCGCGAGTTCGCTTTGAGCTGTGCTTTTGTTTCAATGTTTGTCCTGAATACCCATGATTGGAGCGTACAGTATACAACAGCTTTAAGTGCCTGCGAATACGGTGTTCACTTCTGTCCTTTTTGATGATTGATTCTCACTTAAATTCACTTTATGCATAGTGGTAAGAACCATTATGCATTGGATAAAATTCGCTACTCCCTGCATGATTGATTTTTAGAGGTTTTCCAACCCACATAAATGAGAGATTAAGGACATGCAAAACGCGAAAAGGCTATTTTTGTTAGGCCTGACTTTTAGTTCAGTCACTGTTCTATTTTGGGGAATGCTACCCATTGCTCTGAAGCTGACAACCGGTTTCTCTGATGCAGTGACACTAACTTGGACTCGCTTTTTATTCGCCGCTATTGTCGTCTTTATGTTTCAGTGGAAGTTTAAGAAACTTCACGAATTCAAACAACTAACGCGCTCTGACTGGCTACGTTTGATAGCGGCAGGTACGCTGCTCATTACTAACTATACCACCTTCGTGGTGAGCTTAGACTATATGCACCCTGGGGCTGCTCAACTGAGCTTTCAGCTCGCGCCCCTATTTTTAGCTTTAGGTGGCTTTTTCTTACTGAAAGAAAAAATACACTGGCAGCAGTGGGGCTGCTTTGCCGTAATTTTCATCGGCATGGCGATCTTCTTTCACCCCATCTTAGAACAAAGTTTCGGCGCAAACAGTGTCGACTTTGGCTCGATGGGTATCGGCTTTCTTATCGTTCAAGTGTCTTCTATGGCTTGGGCCTCGTATGCATTGCTTCAGAAGTCACTCTTTAGCAAGCTGTCGTCCTCCAATATCTTGTTGGCCATCTATGTCTATGCAAGCATCGTGATGTTGCCATTTTCGACTCCCAGCAAGCTATTGACACTTTCAGGGACTGACGCACTGGTGGTGATATTTTGTTGTGTAAACACCTTAATTGCCTACGGTGCTTTCTCACAAGCCATGCGTTACTGGCAAACAGTACAAGTCAGCGCGGCAATCGCCCTGACGCCAATTACCGCGTTTATTCTGACAGAAGTGTGCGTCTCTATTGGACTTTGGAGCGATTTGATTTACTCAGCTAACGCCGATCTATTCAGTTTGTTCGGTATTGGTGTGGTGGTATTTTCTGCTATTTCGGTGCAATTCATTACGGCCAACCTTGCTAATAAAGCCTCTAAGAAAAACGCATTAAATAAAACGGAACTGTCGACCTCATAACGTTTTTCCGAAAAAATACTGACAAGATAAGGCAAATCTTCATTTCTCACCCTACACTAACGAATAGAGACTGTAATGGAGGGTGAGTCATGAAAACAGGATCATTGTTAGTACGCGATGTAATGTCCCGTGATACTTTCTTTGTTCATCCAGAGACCAGCATCGCGGATTGCGTAAAAGGACTAGCGCAGCGAAAATTACCGGGCGCGCCAGTTGCCGACGCCAACGGCCATTTAATTGGCTTTGTATCGGAGCAGGATATTTTGCCCGCTTTGATGCAAAGCGCTTATTACAGCGAGGAGCCGCGTAAAGTAGAAACGGTAATGAAAACGAACCCATTGAGTGTCAAACCCAATGATCACATTATGGAAATCGCAAAGATGATGTCAGAGCCAAAACCAAAGGTTTATCCTGTCGTCGAAGGCGAAGAAATTATTGGTATTATCACTCGCCGCCATGTTACCCAAGCACTTTTGGAAGACTTGGAATTAGCAGTGCCTGTCTAGGACAGGCACAACAGGCTGAGAGGTTATACGAAAGAAAGGCGATCTAAAGGCATTAGGTCGCCAAGAAAAAAGGAAAGAGTGATAAACCCAGAACCATCGCAATAGCGGCAATAGTAAAAATCATCTCTACTGGATTGTGCCGTGCGTGTTGAAGAACACCGACAATCCAGTCTTTTTTACTGATTGGCACGGCAGCAAGGGCTCTCATATTCTGATCTTCCACAATCAACTGCCTTGCTTTTATCGCTAGCTGATTGTCTTTAACCCATATTCCAGCAAGGGAAATTTGCCAGCGCCCCGCGCTGGTTTCATAAAATGGAATATCGCGCTCGTCTAGCAACTGACGAATTTCATTTACCTCGTCATCAGGCACATTTTTTAGACGAAACACCAACTTAGCCATTTTTAGACACTCTTATTAAATACAGAACGAGAGGATAGGTAAGTCTTAACGACAATTCAATTCTTTATTCTGTATCAGCATTCGGTGTATTTGAACTATTAGCCTCTTTCGTATTTTTAAACGCCACTTTTACAAATTCTCTCTCAGGCAAGGCGCGATTGTAGTGATAACCTTGAATGTAACGAATCCCCAATGACGTTAGTCTCTCCATTTGATTGGACGTTTCGACCCCTTCAGCGACCAACTCAATCCCTTTCTCATTCGCTAACACGAGCGCCTGCTTAACAATATCGCCATTCGCAACATCATACCGATTAAAATGTGAAACGAATCGGCGGTCTAGTTTTAGCACATCAATGGAAGTAGACTTGAGCACCGAGGTATCGGCATAACCTAAGCCAAAATCATCCAACGAAATAGCAATGCCAAATTGACGTATTGTATTGATTAACTGGACAGTCGTTTGATATTCCAGTTCCGACAACAAATACAAACCATGGGTTTCAAGCCCAAGCCGCCCTTCTAACTCTGGATAGAGAGAGAAAAGATCTCGCAAGTCATCAATAAAAGCGTCATTGCATAGCGTTGCAAGGTCAACATTTACAAAGATCGAAATATTATCTAGCACGCCTTTGTGGTTTCGATAAGCGGCCCCAACACTGCGAATAATCATCGTTGTTAGGTCATTCATTAAGTCGTATTTCGCTGCGACAGAAACAATCCGAGTCGGTTCTACATTCCCAAAACGCTCAGACTGCCATCTTATTAAGGCCTCTGCCGAACTCACTTGGCTTGTTTTTATATCAATGATCGGCTGGAAATAAACGTCGATATCTCTGTTCGTTATCGCCTTGCGAACTCGATTATCAAAAGAAGCTTGCTTCGCCACTCTCACTTTAAACCCAGTACAGATAGACCAATAAAGCAAGATCGCAACCAATAAGGCGATGGGCAACCGATAGAGCAAGGTCGTGACAATATGACGATCTTTAACAACGACGGATATAAAAATATCTGGAGATCGAATATACGATTCGTAAGGGCGAATCAACGTACTTCCTTTTAGAAGGTCGTGCTGCCCTAACACCTCTAAGCCCACCGCGATACGGTAACCAAATTCATCCCCCAACAGACCGTCGATACCGTTTTCTAATACATGTGGAGGAGCAAGTCCGTTGATGCCTATTTGCCGCTTTTCATCATAGAGAAAGGCAAATAACGCCCTTTCTTTGATCGACTTAGACAGCGCAATAGACATCGACCGATGATCGTCCGCCGCTTCGATCCGACTGCGAATAGATCGAAAAATAGGAAAGTCACTTTTACCATAGTCAGTACAATAAACACGGTATTCCGAGTTAAATAACCCAAGTTCCGTTAAGTAGGGAGAATAAAAAGACGCTCGACGTAAAGCTTGTACAGTGTGCTTGTCACACTCAAGCTCGGGAAGGGTCAGCACGAGCCCCATTTCGTCAAACATGTGATTTATCTTGGACTGAAGCAATTGCTTTACTTCAACCCCCTTACTTTGCAAGCTGCTTTGCAACTCGTAATAAACGTATGACGGATAAATAATAACAATGAAGAATAAAAAGCTAACGAGCAAGACGCGTTTAACGCGGGTAGGTATTGCGGAATTCCCTGTCACTGAGCCCATTGATTACGATCCATCGAAGAAAATTAAAGCGCATATGATCTACACTTTTTCCAACGCCCGCAAGGCGTAAAAAGTCGAAAAGATGATCAATCCTGTGACTTTTTGACAATAGTAAGCGTAATGTATCCGACATCAACGCCAAACTTAGACATGACTGATTCGTTGATCACCACGTTTTTATCCACTAAGTACATTCTGTCATCGACCATAACCGAAATGATATCGCCATCATACGGAACCTGTAGTTCATATTTCATGAATAAAGCGTTCCCAGCAAACTTCGCCTCAGCCGTCCCGTTAACGTCATTCGCGGTTGCATCATAAGAACCACGGTCATTGGGAACGAGCTTCCACACACGCTGATGCTCTTCTCCGTCGTCAAACACGAACCACTCTTCCAGCGTTCCTTTGCCTTCTACCCAAGACCCTTTTAAACGAGCATTAAAGTACCGTATAACTTCGCCACTGCGGTTTTTTAATACGCCATGAGCGCTCAGCTCTCCATTAAAGAATTCACTAAGAATAAACTCAGGTTTGTTACTTTTGTACAGTTCGATGTTTGGCGAGCTACAAGCCGACAAAACCAGCGCGAACAAAGTGATTAATATGGCTTTCATATAGGGGCTCTTAACGTCATTCAATGTATTGGTAATAAATATCGACCGTTTGATACTTTCCGTTTTTATCCGCTATGTTTCCCCGTCCAATAAATCGAACTAATCGTTTAGTCGTTTCATCGTACGCTAGATACAGTGGATTTATCAGTAAAGACAACCACCAAGCGCTTGGTTTAACTTCGAAACACACAGATTCAGAGATTTGCTCGTCGAGGCAGGTCCGTCGTTTGATCTTAAATTCCACCGTTGTTTGTCGGCTGGGGACTAGGTAATCGACAGAATGTGTCTTTCTATTAACAAGCTCAGACCAATGCTCACGCACATATCGGTCAAATCCAGCGTCAATAACCAGTTTATTAGAGACATTAAAGGTCGCACTTTTGGTCGCCGCATCGCTACTCGCTCGATACTGAAGCTCAATTTTATCCGTATGCTTTACGCTTATTACTTCGCCTTGTCGCTCATTAAGCTGCTCAAAACTTGGCGCGTTCGAAGATTGGGCGTAATCCAACTTTTTCGTCGCGAACAAACGCCCGTCAGCTTCAAAATAGCGAACTTCATGCACCTGAGGCGCTGGAAAAAAATGCCTCTCTGTATACAACAAGACCTTCGTTTTGGGATCGAGAGCACGCCCTTCCGCTTCCAACGCAAAAGCACGATTCGATAAAAAGCTCATCACTATTAACGATGCAAATATCACGATTACAGCACGATCGCTCATCACAGAATTACGTGAGTGAGGTAGCAGAGCCCAGAATAAAAAAAGCGTTCGTTTCATTATTTTGCCTCCTATTCATGATCTAACTGTAGTTTTTGACAGAGAATAAAGCCAAGGGGCAGAATAACGGCCCAACCTACTGCAATAATGAAAACTGATCCGAAGTACGGAGCGCCAATCTCGGCGTCAGACAACTTCGCTCCACCTATGTAACTTAATACAGGGCTAATAAACCCCAAACACACAGCAAGTAAGTGCCGGCCAACTAAGAAACGTAAACAATGCGCTAGCATAGTCGCAACACTTACCCACAAGCACAGCAACCAAACAGGCGGCAACGTACCCAATAACAGCGACTCACTTGGAAATATCAGAACGCCGAAGTGAATCAGCAAGCCATCCCATACACAGCCAATCACCAAAAAAGCAAACATAAGAACGAATTCTTTGTGCTTGGTTTGCAGATACCGAGCATGAAAGGTTAAGTAAACGAGGGTACTGAAAAAAGCCACCCAACTCCCTAGCAACACACACACAAACCACAGCAATTGAAAACCGCCTGCATTCGCGACATTTTTCATGTAAACCTCGCCACTCGCCCCTCACAGCACCTTCCACACAATCCAATGAAAGGGTGTTAGATGAAGCCACCGTTACTGAGCAAATCGGTATTTAGGTTTGGCAAATACAAACTGCCCAGTACTGATCGAACGCTCTCTAAAGCCGCCTTCGCAATACACAAGGTAATAATCCCACATGCGAATAAACACATCATCAAAGCCCATTTGGACAATCTGATTTCGCTTCGCATGAAAAGCTTCCCGCCACTTCGCCAGCGTATTGGCGTAATGCTCAGTGATGTCTTCGATCGCGACAATTTGCATGTTGGTTTTCTGGGCAACCTTATCAGCAATCACCTTATTGGAGGGCAGGCACCCTCCCGGAAAAATATAGCGCTGAATAAAATCCACTGAATTTCGAGCAAAATCATAACGTTGGTCGGCAATGGTAATGGCCTGAATAACCATAAGGCCCGCATCTTTAATTAGGCTGCTGCATTTTTCAAAATAGCTGTCGTAATATTCATGACCAACCGCTTCGATCATCTCGATAGAAACGAGCTTGTCATACGTACCCGTTAAGTCACGATAGTCTTCTAGCAACAACGTGACTCGGTCACATAACCCAAGCGCTTCGACTTTTTCTCGGGCATAGTCATATTGCTCTTTCGAGATGGTGGTTGTCGTGACCTTACAACCGTAATGCTGTGCTGCATGGATCGCCATCCCCCCCCAACCGGTGCCAATCTCAAGTAAATGGTCATCAGGTTTGAGTTCCAGCTTTTGACAAATGCGATCCAACTTATGGACAGATGCGTCATGCAGGTCTGCATTTTTATCGGGGAAAATCGCCGCAGAGTACATCATGGTTGGGTCTAAAAATTGAGAGAAGAAGTCGTTCCCCAAGTCGTAATGCGCTGAGATGTTCTTTTTGGAGCCCTCCTTGGTATTGGCATTAAGCTTGTGCGCGAGCTTCGCGGCAAGACGCGACCAAAAAGGCCGTTCACTATCGAGTTTATTAAGCGTCGACAGGTTGGCCACCATAAAACGAATCACTGCCAACAGATCGGGGGTTGTCCAATAACCTTTCATGTAGCCTTCAGCGCCGCCAAGGCTCGCATTAAAAAACACTTCTCGGTACGCTCGTGAGTCCTTAACCTCAATATGAGCGTGGTATTCGGTGTCGGCTGCTTTTTGCCCATATTCTTTGATATCGCCATGATTATCGACAACCAAATGCCCAACAGTCAACCGACTTAACAAGGCTTTAACCCCACGCTGTGCAAGCGTATCTAACCAAGTGTTTTTCGTTTTAATGGTATTTGTTGTTCCAACCGTGTTCATAAACTACCTCTTATTTAAATCGGGCGCTGTTTGATTCTTGATCTCGAGCCTCTGGTTGCCTTGGATGCGGCTGAACAGGCACTCTCTTGATAAACAGTTTTAACGCTTGCCAATAAATACCAAACCCCACTTTAGCGGTCATCCACGGGAAACGCCAAAGTATGCTCCTTAAGCTCTGCGCTGAAATTTCTTCGCGCTTCAGCGATAAGGTTGCATCGAATACACACTGTTCAGTACCTTCAATGCGATTTTGCATATGCACGGCGACTTTGCTTTGTGGTGACGTACTCCGCCAGTCGTAAAAATGGTTCATCGGGTGAAAAGGAGACACATGCATCTCTTTTTGAAAGGTTATACGTTGTGTCCGTTTTGCTGGCTCACAATTCAGCACATAAGCGACGCGTTCTTCCCAAGGCGTATTGGTCACCTCAAGCAACATAGCTTGAAGTTCATCTTGTTGGTCGTAACAATAGTAAATAGAAATAGGGTTTATCAAATAACCAAAATATCGACAGTTTGTTAACAACTTCACTTTCGACAACGTTAGTCCCGTTTCCTCTTTGACCTTGCTTAATACTGCCTGCTTTAACGGAATACTGGTGTCACCAAAATAATCATCACGCTTAAACTGCGCCACGGCACGCTTTGACGTCGACCACCACCGACTTTTGCTAAACACCGAATCGATTTCATCTAGATCAAGCAACATCATAAAAACTTGATAACAAAAACCGTGGTATTTTGGGGTATACCGACGATGTCGAACATGCCCGACATAAATGCCACTGCTTAGATGAGTGGTTTCTACGTGCGGCTCTGACGCAACTACCATTTGACACCCAGACCTTCTGCAACCCGAACACCGCTCCAACAGCCATCTTCATGGAAACCATTGCGCCAGTAGGCACCGCAAAACCAAGTATTGTTCACACCATTTATGTCATGCCAACGTGCTTGTGCATCGATGCCCGCCAATGAAAAAACGGGGTGCGCGTAACAATAACGACCTAGTATCTTGCTTGGGTCGATGAGATCACCACGATTCAAGGTCACGACAAACGTCGTATCCGGCTCGTCTAAATGTTGCAGTATATTCATGTCGTAGCTTAGTGTTGGAGGCCTCTTAGAATCACTTCCAAGAAGATAATTCCAGCTCGACCAAGCCTTTTTCCGCTTAGGTAACAAACCCACATCGGTGTGCAATACCACTTCATTTTCTCGATAGGGAATCGCACTGAGAATGTCTTTTTCTTGTTGGCTTGCGTCTTCCCCTAACAAGGTTAACGCTTGGTCACTGTGGCAGGCGAAGACAACTTGATCGAAATGTTCCTCCCCCCCTTTTTCAAAAAACAGCGTGGCTCCCGCATCATCACGTTGAACTCGGTTTATTACCGTTTGAGTGCGAATTTTATCTTTAAAACTGGCCGTTAGTGGCGCCAAATAAGCAGCGGAACCACCTTCAATGACACGCCACTGAGGGCGATCTTTAATGCTCAGTAAACCGTGGTTTTTGAAAAATCGTACAAAAAATACGAGAGGAAAAGACATCATTTCTTCTAAGGTAGACGACCAAATTGCCGCCCCCATAGGAATCAGGTAATGACTCGCAAACTTTTTACCGTAGCCTTTTTCTTTTAGATACTCACCTAATGTAATGCCTTCTTTTAATGCCCCCGCTTCTAAATCGCTAATCGCGTCTTTATTAAACGCAACAATGTCCTTCAGCATTTTAAGGTAGGGAAGATTAAATAGATTACGCTTTTGCGCAAACAGAGTGCCGAGATTACTGCCCCCGTACTCAAGCCCTGTTTGTTCACAACTCACACTAAAGCTCATTTCCGTCGGCTTTGATTGCACACCTAGCTCTGTCATCAGTCGAATGAAGTTTGGGTAAGTCCAGTCGTTAAACACGATAAAGCCGGTATCAATTGACTGCGTTTTTCCATTTACGGTGACGTCTTTAGTCGCGGTATGACCACCAATTCGGCTGTCGTTTTCAAACACATGAACATCGTGTTCGCGATTCGTTAAATACGCCGTGGTAAGTCCCGATATACCACTGCCGATGACTGCAATTTTCAAAAATACTGCTCCTAGATCAAATAATTAAAAGCCATTTAATGTTTTATGTAGGGTTTGGTTTCGTTGCATTTAATCTTAGCCAAGTTTTAGGAAAAGCTCTGGCCAACCACAACATAACACTTAATCTTTTTGGGAACGCATACTCAAACGGGCGACGTTCAAGCGCGCCTAAAATTCGATTGGCTGCGACCTCAGAAGACATTAAAAAGGGCATAGAAAAGTCATTCTTTTTCGTTAAAGGTGTATCGACAAAACCCGGTAAAATGCAGGAAACATCAATATTAAATTGCTTCAGATCCATTCTTAAAGACGATAAAAAGTAACGAATGGCGGCCTTACTCGCCCCATAGGCTTCGGCTTTAGGAAAAGCCGCGTTGACGGCTTGGGAACTCACTCCCACCAATAAAGGGTTATCCGCTTTTTTCAACATAGGAAGGCACACTTCCACGCTATTCACCAAGCCGATATAGTTGATGTGGTTCATTTTCGACATCATCGTCCAATCCGGTTCGTCAATATCAAGGTATTCACACGTACCCGCATTCAAGATCGCAATATCGAGTGTGGCGCTCTCTTGTTGTAGCGCGTTTCGGACGGCATCAACGCTTTGTTCATTAGCGATATCAAATGCAACAAACGACAGCGCACCTTGCTCACTATGAAGCCCATCGTCTGAATTCAACAAAGGCTCTAGCGCCCCTTTTGATCGTGAGGAAGCAATCACTTTCCAGCCTTTGATCAGGTACTTTTCAACCAGAGAAAAGCCCAAACCTGAGCTCGCTCCCGTTATCCAAACGGTGCCTTTGTATTGGGTCGTCATAGAGTAGGCTCTCGGTTAACTTCGACGTAATTCACGGTTTTCACTTCCTGCCAAACGGTTTATTTCACATTTGCCAAGCGTTGTTTGAGCATTTTTACAAATGTTCCCATCACAGGAATATGCTCATAAATCATTTGCCCCATGTCATATACATCTTCATGGAAGTAAATTCGATCGGTATACTGGATTTGAGTCATGCCACGAACGACATGTATATCACTGCCCAATTTAGGGTGACGAAAGTACATATTCCATTTTATGTAAGCCTTATCTTCACTCACAAGTTGGTCTAAATATTCGAAACGACCATATTCAACGTTTGCACTCATTTCAGTCAGGTAAGCGTGAACGAACTCAATTCCTTGCAACTCATGCACTGGGTCTTTGAAACGCACAGAAGAAGTGTAAATATCACTAATCTTTTCAAGCTGTGGACGCTGAACATCCTCATAAAAGGCTTTAAACCTTTCGACCAGCATAATATCTTGTTCACTTTTTAACTCAGGTGCTTCTATCATGGCATTTGTTTCATAAATATTAGTTCAGTAAATTGAAGGAATTGGATAACTCATTGAAGAGCTCAGCGGTCAAACAAAGATCTCAACAATCAATACGCGTTCCAGTAAGCTCTGGATCAAATCCATCTTAAAAGTAAAAGTTACTGATCCAAGCTAAACTAACAGACGTATAGAGGTTAAACAGTAAACTGTATCCCCAGTTTGCTCGAACTTTTCGATGGAGTATGCAATGGAACAGACAAACAATAACGAGCGTAATATTACGTTATTGGACGACATGTTCTCGGTCGCTAATAATCGCGATCAAGCAGCGTTAACTCGCCTATTTGATCACTTCGTACCTCGTATTAGAGCTTTTTGTTTAACGGCTCAACCGGGGGCGAACTTAATGGCGGACGACATCGCTCAAGAGGTCTTAATACGCATCTGGAACAAAGCACATACCTACAACCCAGAATCGGCGTCTTTAAATACATGGGTGTTCACGATTGCTCGGAACGCTCGTATTGACTATCTGCGAAAAAATGGACGCTATCAAACGGGAATTGACCCTGAATTTTTATGGGATGACATCGAAGATGAAAGTTCAGACCCGTTTCGCGAAGCGCAGCAGAAACGCGATCAGGAAAATATTAATAGCAGTTTAAAGCAACTTCCATCCGATCAAAGACAGGTATTAGCAAAAGTGTATCTGGAAGGCAAAACCCACAAAGAAGCGTCAGAAGAATTAAACATTCCTCTTGGCACTATTAAGTCGAGAGTCAGACTTGCTCTCAACAAACTGACCGTTATCGTTAGGAGGTAGTTATTATGATTCACTACCACCCAAGTTTGGATCTACTGACTGAATATGCATCAGGCTCGGTTACGCTTTCGAAAGCGTTAGCTGTTTCAACGCATCTTGAGCACTGCAAACATTGTCGCGATCAAGTTCGTAAATTGGAGCAAGTTGGGGCTGAGCTGTTTTCAACTCCGTCTGTTCCTTCTGGCGTCAATCAATTGGACCAACTGAAAGCAAATCTGTTATCAAAAATAGCGATCGATAAGCAGCCTAATAATGTACAAGTGAACTCGGCCTCTAAAAGTACGGCCATAGAAAAGCGCCACTTAAGCGCCAAAGAGCACCCAAGCTTAAAAGAACAATACAAGGTACCGAAAAGCCTTCGTCAGCTGGTTCCAACCGCGTACGATCGCCTAAAATGGATGAAGCTTTCGCCAGCGGTGCAAATTGCCACGTTAAGCAATGAAAAAGACGGCACTCAGGTCGCTCTGACGCGCATAAAAGCAGGTGCGTTTATTCCATCGCATACCCACACAGGCGACGAATACACCTTGGTGCTTGAAGGCGCGTTTTCTGATGAATCAGGCGTCTACAAGAAAGGGGATTTCATATCTCGCGACGCGCGCCACAAACACAAGCCGGTCGTAACGAAAGATGCGGAATGCATTTGTTTAACGATTACCGAAGCGCCGATTGAATTCACAGGTTGGATAACACGACTGTTGAATCCTCTTGTGCGCAAGTATCACCCAAGCGCGTCCTAACCACGGCACTGAGTCAGTCATCTGTACTGAATCTATGCGCCTGTAAATCAGCTCTCCCTTGTGTCTGTCTAAGAACGAACACAAGGGAGTTTTTTTATTGTATGACAGTGGTGCTCCAAGCCCTTCCGACACACCTCACCTGCAATCTTCAAACATAGCCACTCTATAACACTGTCTTATTTTTGACATCTTAGTGTCATCCAGTTGTCACCCGTTCGTCTTAATCCTGTCACGGCTAATTCTTAATCTGGTTGGAATATGAACAAGATTACGTTTGGAGCCAGCCGTGATTCAGGTTGAACAACTTATTGCCAATAAGTCACCTCAATTTCTAGAAAGAAGTCATCTTATTACTCGTCCGACCATCAGTGTATTAAGAAAATTATTCCATGAAGATGAGGTAAACGCGTTTCTAGAAGAAAATGAAAACTCTGTTGGATTCGAGTTTATTGATCGCGTACTTGACCATTTCAACTTTGGCTATCAGGTGTCACAGGTCGACCGCCGTAATATTCCCGCTGTTGGACGTACCGTTATTGTTGCAAACCACCCTCTTGGCGCACTCGATGGCTTGGCTTTGCTACGACTCATTGGTGAAATACGCCAAGACGTAAAGATCGTAGCAAACGATTTATTGATGGGATTCGACGCCCTCAAAGGGTTAGTTTTACCCGTCGATAACATCGGTGGTAAAACAGGACGCAAGCAAGTTAAAGCCATTATGAACTGTTTGCACAACGAAGAAGCCGTGATTATTTTCCCAGCTGGGGAGGTTTCTAGACTGTCTCCCAGCGGCGTAAAAGACAAAGGTTGGAGCAGTAGTTACCTAAAGATCGCTCAAAAAACAAATAGCCCGTTATTGCCCGTTCACATCGGTGGACGTAATTCGATGATGTTTTACACCAGCTCAATTCTATATCGTCCTCTGTCAACACTTCAGCTTGCAAATGAGATGTTTCGCCAGCGCAATCGCCGTATTCCAATGCAAGTTGGGCAAACCATACCGATTCAAGAATTGGCGCAACTGCCGTTGAGCGACAAAGAGAAAAACAAGCTCGTTAAACGTCACCTTTACCGCATCGCAAAAGGGAAAAAACCGCTTCTTAAAACTGAAAAAACGGTTTCTCACCCACAAAATCGTCAACACCTAAAAAATGAGCTAAAAAACGCAGAACATTTGGGAGCGACAAAGGACAATAAACAAATATACCTCGTCGACTTCGAACAAAACTCCGTTGTTATGCAGGAAATAGGTCGTCTGAGAGAAATCGCTTTTCGTAAGGTCGGCGAAGGAACGGGGGAACACAAAGACCTCGATAAGTACGATCATTACTATCGTCATCTCGTTTTATGGGATGAAGAAGAACTGGAAATCGTTGGCGCTTACCGTATTGGGGAGGTATCCAAGTACCTTCAAGAAGGGGCCGACCAAGGTATCTACAGCTCTGAGTTATTCCGCTATAGCTGCGACATGGAACCTTACTTTGCGAAAGGTATTGAGCTTGGACGAAGCTTCGTACAACCGAAATATTGGGGAAAACGCAGCCTAGATTATCTTTGGTATGGTATTGGCGCTTATTTGAATCGCCACCCAGACATTCAATACATGTTCGGCCCAGTGAGCCTAAGCAACAGCTACCCACAAATGGCGAAGGACATGCTTGTTCACTTTTATCAAAAGTACTACGCCGACAAAGAGTTCTTAGCCGCGTCGTTTACACCATATAGAATTACGGCGGAACACAGACCGCTGTTGGATAATATCTTCTCAGGTGAAGACTACGATGAAGACTTTAGAACCCTGAAAGAGCAATTAGGCCATTTGGGAGCCAGCGTCCCTACTTTGTTTAAACAATACAGCGAACTGTGTGAGCCTGGCGGCGTGCGCTTCTTAGACTTTGGTGTCGACGCCGATTTTGGTTATTGCGTGGACGGGTTAGTACTGGTAGATCTAAAAAAAGTGAAAGAAGCCAAAAGAAAACGCTATCTAGGCGAGTAACATGACAAGGAAGGTTCTCGCACCTTCCTTGTGCTGAAACAGAGTAATTTGCACAAAAAGCAATCAGTTGAACCATTATGTTTTGTAAAATTCAGCGATTCGTGATCGTAAAAGCCGAATATGGTCTACACTCAAAGCGTCAGTTTATTGGCGTGAGACTTGCTACATGAATTATAGATCGATGGCAGTAATGGCAATGTGACATAACTAGACAGGGTATTCATGGCCTATCTAGATGTGCTGTTCATCTCATTAGTTGAAAATGGAGTTGGAAATGATTGAGAAAACCTATCTTAAAACCAAACCTCAGTGCAAAGTGAAATTTGCGCTTCCTGCTGAAAAACTGAATGGTGCCAAAAAGGTCGCTCTCGTGGGTGATTTTAACGGCTGGGATGACAAGGCAACACCAATGCGTAAGCAAAAAACAGGTGTCTTTGCCTCTACACTAAATCTAGATGTGGATGCCGACTACCAATTTCGTTATCTAGTCGATGGTGAGATTTGGATGAACGATGAATCTGCAGACGGTTACGCTCAAAGCCCTGTTAGTCATGATGCTAACTGCGTGATCTCGGTTTAATACCCGCTATATAAGACAACTTAATAATACGCATTCTGTACTCTGAGAGCGATTTCTCGCTCTCAGAGTACCTTTCTATTGTGTTATTTAGTTCGCATGATGGCCGTGCTTTTTCTCGCCTTCTTGCTTTTCGCAAGTTTGCGACGCTTTGCTTAGCGCATTCTTTTTACGGGCTTTCACTCGTGACAGATAAATGAGCTTTGCAATTAGCATTAAGCCTAATATAAGTAAAATTGCGACTCTTAAGTCCATACTAGCCTCCATCTTATACGCTTATTGAGACTCTTTTAGTTTAGACTCAGACATTCAATATATCTGTTCAATTTACAATCAACTCAAGAATACTTGACGTAGGTTACATAACACTCCTGTTATATCGTTTAAGCATTTGACACTCTGTATCACATTAGAATCTCCCCTAAAACCTGCCTAAAAACGCCATAATAAGACATTAAGTTCGAAGAAAAGCTGAAAATGTAACCGAATTTAGGTACAATTCTTTTTTATTAAACGGTCATTTAATAAAAATCACGCAATTCAAGAAATCGAGGTAAGTCATGACACATAAGCAGCAATACATTCACGGACGCTACGTTGAGTCGAGCACTGGCGAGCATTTCGAAACGATTAACCCCGCAACGGGTGACGTCATCGCCACCGTAGAACAAGCAGGCGAAAAAGAGCTTCAGGCTGCAATTGACTCTGCAAAAGAAGGTCAAAAAGTTTGGGCAGCCATGACAGGCGTAGAACGTGGCCGTATTCTTAAACGTGCTGCCGACTTACTTCGCGAGAAAAATGACGAACTTGCACTTCTTGAAGTATTAGACACAGGTAAACCAATTCAAGAAGCCAGCATCGTTGATATTGAAACAGGTGCTGACGTAATCGAATATTACGCAGGCCTAACCGACAAAGTTCAAGGCGACTATCAAGATCTCGGCGCAGGTAACTTCTATTATACTCGCCGCGAACCGCTTGGTATCTGTGCCGGTATTGGCGCATGGAACTACCCTATTCAAATTGCAATGTGGAAATCTGGCCCAGCACTGGCTGCGGGCAACGCAATGATTTTCAAACCGTCTGAAGAAACCCCTCTTACTGCCCTAAAATTAGCAGAAATATACACAGAAGCTGGGTTACCTGATGGCGTATTCAACGTTGTACAAGGTGATGCACGTGTTGGTCAAATGATCACCGGACACCCTGAAATAGACAAAGTGTCTTTTACGGGTGAAGTCGGAACAGGTAAAAAAGTGATGGCCGCGTCTGCGTCTTCTTTAAAAGACGTAACCATGGAATTGGGTGGCAAATCCCCAATGATCGTCTTCCCAGATATGCCTGTTGATCAAGCTGTTTCGGGTGCTATGGTGGCTAACTTCTACACACAAGGCGAAGTATGTACTCATGGTACACGCGTATTTGTTCACGAAGACATGATCGAAGCGTTCAAAGCGGAACTAAAAACTCGTACAGAAGCGATGATTATCGGCGATCCTACTGACGAAAATACGCAAGTAGGTGCACTGATTTCAAAAGATCACATGAAGAAAGTACTTGGCTATGTTGATGCAGCAAAAGAAGCTGGCGCGACGCTTTTATGTGGCGGTTACCAAGTCACTGAAAACGGTTTAGACAAAGGCGCATTTGTCGCACCGACTGTCTTCGTTGATTGTACTGACGACATGCCACAAGTACGCGAAGAAATCTTTGGTCCTGTTATGTCTGTTCTGACATTTAAAGACGAAGAAGAAGTGGTTCGCCGAGCTAACGATACGAAATTTGGCTTGGCAGCAGGCATCTTTACCAAAGACATCTCGCGTGCTCACCGTGTGATAAATCAACTACAAGCCGGTATTTGCTGGATCAATACATGGGGTGCATCACCAGCTGAAATGCCAGTAGGTGGATACAAAGAGTCTGGAATTGGCCGCGAAAATGGCATCGATACACTGTACCACTACACTCAAACTAAGAGTGTCTACGTTGATCTAAACGACGTACCGAACCCTTACTAGAACAGAGGTCGTAATGATGAACGAAACATTTGACTACATCATCGTTGGGGCGGGGTCTGCGGGCTGTGTACTGGCAGACCGACTGACTGAAAGCGGTGAAAACAAAGTACTCTTGCTCGAACGCGGCGGGTCAGACAAAAGCATTTTCATTCAGATGCCGACGGCGCTGTCATACCCGATGAATACTGAAAAGTACGCATGGCAGTTCCATACGGATAAAGAAGAAGGCCTAGATGGCCGCGAAATGCACTGCCCACGAGGAAAAGTACTGGGCGGTTCTTCGTCCATTAACGGTATGGTCTACGTTCGCGGTCACGCGTGTGACTTTGACGAATGGGAAGAACACGGTGCCAAAGGCTGGAATTACCAAAACGTTCTGCCTTACTTTAAAAAAGCTGAGAGCTGGACTGGCGGCGCAGACGAATACCGTGGTGGTGATGGGCCACTTAGCACCAATAACGGTAACGACATGACGCTAAACCCACTTTATAAAGCCTTTATTGATGCAGGTAAAGACGCAGGGTACGGCGAAACGGAAGACTACAATGGTTACCGTCAAGAAGGCTTTGGTCCAATGCACATGACGGTCAAAGACGGCGTTCGTGCTTCGACCTCAAATGCCTACTTGCGTCGTGCTATGAAACGCCCAAACCTAACGCTTAAAACTGGTGTTTTAAGTCGTAAGGTGATCTTCAATGGTAAAAAAGCGGTCGGCATCGAATACGATATAAACGGCAAAGTGACAAGTGCTTCGGCCTCTAAAGAAGTCATCTTGTCGGCAGGCTCGGTTGGTTCTCCGCAATTATTGCAATTGTCAGGAGTCGGGCCAAAAGCCGTACTAGACAAGGCTAATGTCCCCTTAGTACAGGACCTACCGGGCGTAGGTGAAAACCTGCAAGACCACCTAGAAGTCTACTTCCAATATCGTTGTAATGAGCCAGTCACGCTAAACGGTAAGCTTGATCTCATCAGCAAAGGGTTAATCGGTACACGTTGGATTCTCTTTAAAGACGGGCTCGGTGCGACTAACCACTTTGAATCCTGTGGTTTCATTCGATCTCGTGCTGGCTTGAAATGGCCGAATATACAGTATCATTTCTTACCTGCGGCGATGCGTTACGATGGACAAGCCGCGTTTGATGGTCATGGCTTCCAAGTCCACGTCGGTCCTAATAAGCCTGAAAGTCGAGGCAAGCTCTGGATTGAATCAAGCGACCCAGCCGCGAATCCACGTATTAAGTTCAACTACATTAGTACTGAGCAGGACAAACAGGACTGGCGCGACACCATTCGACTGTCACGTGAGATTCTTCAACAACCTGCACTAGATAAGTTCCGAGAGGACGAAATCCAGCCAGGTATGGACGTGCAAAGCGATGAAGAAATCGATCGTTGGGTAAAAGACAACGTAGAGAGTGCTTATCATCCTTCGTGTACATGCAAGATGGGATCAGATAACGACCCAATGGCCGTACTGGATGAAAACCTAGCCGTACGTGGTCTTCAGAACTTGCGAGTCGTCGATTCGTCAATCTTCCCGACCATTACTAATGGTAACCTGAACGCCCCTACTATCATGGTCGCAGAACGTGCCGCAGACATCATCTTAGGTAAAAACCTATTGCCTGCTGCTGGCGCTCCTGTTTGGATTCACCCAGAATACGAATCTAAACAACGTTAGTATCTCAGACCATAGATACATAAAAAGTCGAGACATCAGAGCCAGTTAGAGCAATCTAGCTGGCTTTTTTATTGTATTCATACTCAAACCCGCACTCTCTTTTTTCTTCTTTGTTAACTTGCTTGCCAATATGTTCAATATTGGACAGCGACATTTGCCTCGAAACACTCGCCTCAAATAAAGAAGCGTTATCCACACGCTGAAGCCACTAGACTTATTCACACCTTCCCTTAGGAAGTGGACTCTACTAAGAGATATAAAATGAAAAGTATATAACACCATAAATAACAAAAAATTAGAAATATAAAACCACAACAGAGTAAAATATAAGTTACAAACACTTCAAATTAGCCAATATAATTCCCATATATTCTGTTTATATTGGAATTTTATTATGAATGTTTGTGTTCTTGGTTCTGGCGTAGTGGGATTGACTTCCGCTTACTATTTAGCCAAAAAAGGGATTCAAGTGACGGTAGTAGACCGTCAAGAAGGACCTGCACTCGAAACCAGCTTCGCCAATGCAGGGCAAATTTCACCGGGGTACTCCGCACCTTGGGCCGCTCCTGGCATCCCGCTGAAAGCTGCAAAATGGCTTTTACAGAAGCACACGCCATTACGCGTCAATTTTGCGCCGTCTGCCGAAAAGTACAAATGGATAGCAAATATGCTAGGCCAATGTACAGAAAAGGCCTACAACGTAAACAAGTCTCGGATGATGACACTAGCAGAATACAGTCGTGATCAGTTCATCGAGCTTCGCAAAAGCATTGGAATTCAATATGACGACAGACAACTCGGCACACTCCAGTTGTTTAGAACCCAACAACAAGTCGATGCAGCGCAAAAAGACATCAAGGTATTAACCTCATTAGGGGTCAAACACGCCTTATTAACCGCTAAAGAATGTACCGACATTGAAACCGGATTGCATCCTGTAGTCGAAAAACTGGCAGGCGGCTTACGACTACCAGGCGACGAAACAGGAGATTGCTATCAGTTCTGTCAAAAACTAAAAGCAGAATGTGACGCATTAGGTGTGACGTTCCGCTTTGAAGAAAGCGTGCAATCCTTAAATACAGAACGAGGTCGTTTCAAAAGCATAACAACAGACAAAGAAACACTTAAGTTTGATAAAGTGTTGGTCTGTCTTGGCAGCTATTCGACTAAAATGATGGCTGACCTCGATATTAAGATTCCAGTTTACCCTGTTAAGGGCTACTCATTAACGGTTCCTATTCAGGACGAAGCGTTCGCGCCAGTCTCTACCGTTATGGACGAAACGTACAAGGTCGCCGTTACTCGTTTAGGTGGCCGTATCCGTGCGGCAGGAACGGCTGAAATTGACGATTTCAATATGGATCTGCCGAAATCGCGTACCGATACCATTCGACATGTTGTTGGGGATTTATTTGGTCGAAGCTGTGACCTTAGCGAAGCGGAATATTGGACTGGGTTAAGGCCAATGACACACGATGGCACACCGATTATAGGCGCAACTCACATACCAGGTCTTTACTTAAATACTGGGCATGGCACCTTGGGTTGGACAATGGCGTGTGGTTCAGGTCGAGTTATTGCGGATCTAATGAATGGAACAGCGACGGACATCGAAACCACAGAGCTGTCATTAAACCGTTACCAATAACAAAGAAAGTTTGGCCTTCGTATGCCTTTATAATCTGAGATTTATTGGGCATCTAACATTTATTGAACATCTAACATCCATTTAACACTATAGGTATTTTATGTCGATTGAACGCTATGAAACCAAAGCACGTATGAGTCGCGCCGTTGTCCACAATGGAACGGCTTACTTTTGCGGACAAGTTGCAGAAGACCGCAATGCGGACATCACTCATCAAACTCAAACAATGTTAGCAAAAGTTGATGCATTGTTAGAATCAGTAGGAAGTGATCGACAGCACTTACTCTCTGCCACTATCTACTTGAAAGACATGAGTCTGTTCGCAGAAATGAATGCGGTTTGGGATAACTGGGTGCCAGAAGGTTTCGCGCCTGCTCGCGCTTGTGTGCAAGCTCAAATGGCATCTCCTGAGCTGTTAGTCGAAATCTCAGTGGTTGCTGCAATTAGGGAACCTCTGAAAAAAGACGAACTTATGGCATGATGCTCTTTATTCCTTTCGACTAGGAACAAAATCATGAATCCGCTCAGTTTTTCCGATGCCGAATATAATAGCAAGCGTAAACAAACAAAACGCGAGCGCTTTCTTTTAGAAATGGATCGTGTGATTCCTTGAAAACGCTTAGAAGAGTTGATCTCGCCTTATTACCCAAACTGTAAGGGCAAAGGACGCAAACCCTGTGAGTTTGGCACTATGCAGAGAATCTACTGTTTGCAGCAATGATACAACTTAAGTGACCCAAGGATGGAAGCATTACTTTACGAGATTCACTCGATGCGTCAGTTTGCCAAACTGCCCTTTAGTAGAGGAACTATTCCAGACGAAACCACGATTCTTCATTTTCGTCATTTGCTTGAAAACATCAACTGACGCAGGTAATTTTAGCCGATGTTGCCGAGTATCTAAATGAAAGGGGTTTGATACTACGTACAGGTAGCATCGTGGATGCCACGATTATTAACGCTCCCCCTTCGACTAACAACAAGCAAAAGGCGAGGAATTCTGAAATGCACCAAACAAAAAAAGGTAACCAATGGTCTTTTAGTATGAAAGCACATATCGGAGTCGATGCCTGTAATGGTTTGGTTCATAGCGTCCATATCACCACTGCCAATGTTCATGATATTGTGGCGACAGAACACTTATTGCACCGCCAAGCAGCTATCCACCCAATAAGCTAAGCGATAAGGAAAAAGAGACCAGACGAACGAGTTCCAAACGCTTGTCGAGTATCCGAGCCAAAGTAGAGCACCCCTTTCGTATTATCAAACGTCAATTTGGCTACACCAAAACACGCTATAAGGGATTGCATAAAAATGGCGTCAACTAAACATGCTGATTGCCTTAGCGAATTTATATCATGCGCGTAAGGCGTTGTGATGTGTTTGCAGTACTCTTACACATAGGTCAAGAGCAACAAACACAACGGAAATGTGACGATTTATCCGAGAAATGAACTTTCTTAGGGCAAAATGAGCAATAAGTTATGCACAAGGGAGCTGTGTTTAATCAGAACAGAGGTTCCTTAGTTCAAAGTAGGTAGCAGTGCTGAGTATGATCAATGTAAATTTGACGGTATGTACTAAAGGTTTAACCCCACCGTCTACTATAATAACATCAAAATATTGTAATAGATCTAGATCGATTCGGCATTATTAGGGCAAAATCATTTGTAGCAAAAATGAATAGTGTTCTGAGGTAAATATTTTGCGCTACAACCCATTGCTGAAGAGTATATAAGAACATGGGTATTGAATGACGTCCTGCTATCTAAGGAACCTTAGGGAGCGAAGTGCATTGATTTCCCTTCAAGCGCATCTTGACCTTTTCCTTGAACGTTATCATCAATAATATGCTCTTTGGCAATGTTTTAAGCAGCGCTTAAGGAACAACCCACTTTAATCAAGAAGATCTATATAAAATTAGAATCCTTTAGATACTCCTTTTAGGAACATAAGACTCTGAAATACAAGTAAATGGATGAGGTCACCTTCGTTTATCGTCAAAAAATAACATCCAATTCCAAAGCCAGTCACACCTAACCTCTGAAGTGACGACCAAAACAGAGTTTAAATCGTGTGTTCACATATTTATGTGTTACATACAGTTAATATGTTTAATTTTGTAATATATATTGGAAAAACAATGCATTATCGCTAACATATGGCTCCTCTATTTTGTACTGTCTCCCCTATTTTCGATATACAAAATATTTTTAATATATTCTCGTTTTCCCCATTTTTCATGCAAAATTCATCAAACCTGTAACATCCTCACTTCTCTTGAAGCTTATTTTTCACAAAATATCATATTGCTATTGAGTTTATTTTACATTTTTTCTCATGGTTCTGACTTATCCACCAATAATCAATAGAAGCTGTCATAAATAGCCAAAAGTTAGATTGTATTTCAGTTTTTTTTTACACTAAACTGAATTCATGCGATTCAATTCACATTTCAAAAAATGACAAAGGAGGAATGCCGTGCATCTATCAGCCGACTACAAGGAACGAAATATGTATCCATATCCTGTTTCTGACACGAATTGACACCTCTATTTTCGCTAGTCGAGCTTTCTTAAGAAGGATCTTAAATCAGTGTTCAAACACTGGACTTAGGTTTAGTCACATGTGGCTTTAAAACAAACAACAACTTCCGTAGGAGCTGTTATGGAAACCCTAAACAAAAAGTTCGAAACTGATACGAAAGACTCAATTAACGTAAATTTACATGTGGACTCAAGCCACAATAGCCAACCGAATGCCCCAAAAGAGCCCAAAGAGCACACTGTGTGGTCAACAGTTAGTAACTTAACCGACCTTGCGCGAGACTGGATACATTTGCCCCGCGGAAGGTTTGTCACTATCACATTCATTATAACCCTATTCCTGCTTGTGCTACCTGCTACCTGCTACCTATTTATTTTTTAGACTAATACGTACTAGTTAAGGCTCGTTTCAGGACGAGCCTGCCTTTTTATTTTCCAAAGGGAGTAACCACATGTCCACATTGAGAAAAATCACTACGCAAGAACAAATAGCCTTAGTAAAAGCATTTAGGCAATACTCAGAGAAGATTCAGGGCGCAAACTACAAGTACAAAAAAACAGACCTTGAACCTATTGTAAGAGCTGTTGACGCCTTAAAAGATGAGTTTTTACCCATTTTTAGAAAGAATATGCATGTAAAAGAAAGACTTATCGATAAAACTGAAACTCAAGTGGTTCAGATATTTAAGTTCAATGACGAAGACTTACGCTCTTTATTTACTGAAAGACAACCGGCTCAATACTTATTAAATTCGCGCAATATCACGAGCACCCTGAAAGGTCGCCTGATTATATGCAGCCTCCAAAACTTAGGTTATTACGAAGCGCCCGACATTCACTCTGAAAAGGCTCTTTACGAAGTAATAGTATCTGAAATATTTAATTCTAAGCCACCGAATTTGACAAGTTTGAATTTGGAAGGCTTTTACCAGTTGGTCAGATTAAGCTTTAACAGTAGCTTCCCTGGACACGTTGCCACTTCACTTGTGGAAATCTACAACGATATTGATGTTTTACGATATCGAACGATCAACAGCTATACCCAAATGCAAAGTGGATCAGACAAAGGACTAGTAAGAGAAAGGAGATCCAGCGGTTTTCTCTTCGACTATCAAGGTCAAATCCTATTTCTAGGGTCGATCAACTATAGTCACCTACACATGTATGATATTAATCACAACCTAACTGAAAAAGAAAAAGAAAAGGATAAATATAACTATTACCCTGAAATTATCCTAGCTCACCCACACGGAGGCGACCAACTAAACCTACGCTCACTTATATTAGGTCACTACCCCTACCTATCTCTACCAGTAAGTAGTAGAGCATATTTTATTCGACAGCCTCATCTATCAGGTAAAAATATTGACGAATTAGCCAAAGAAACAGCCGAAGTGACCATAGATGGTGATAAACAAGAAATACCTCGCTACTTTGGCAACATTAATCCAGATAACTTAGACCTAACTAATCCCCTACACAAAATAGTTAAGAAGAGCCTTCCATTTATCAAAAACTCAATCGAAAGCACCTATAGTCACATGCTTACTCCTTAGCTTATTAGAGCTTTATACTAATACGATACAGACTGGTAATCCTTTCTTTTTTAGCTGCGTTCAAAAGCAGAGGTTAAAGGTAGCTTGCCTCCATTGACTGTATATGGTCTTTCATGATTTTAAAACCATTGTGTTGTACTTCTTTGAGTTTTCAAAGAGGTATTTGCTAACCCATCCATATCTTGCCGTTCGGCTGTAACGCTCAATATTTTTGTTGGGAGTTACTCAACAATTTCACTCATGACAGTCTATGAAGATAGTGAGCCACAGTCGAATGGATACCAACAACTGGATACATGACACAAAGAGAAGCAAAACGAGACATAAGTTTTTATTTGATGGATTACTATTACTGGCGTAGGCCGCATCAATATAACAACGAGATGCCACCTGCAAAAGCAAAGGGTCAACCTAATTTACTGTCCGAAATTAGTTGACCACTACATTTTTAGCCAGTGGACTTGTTCACACCTTTCCTAACTTCTTTTTAACGTGAACTGACTAACACTCTCTTCCAATGTGACCGCCAAGTCCGCCATTTTCACGCTGGAAACTCGTATTTCCGACATCAGCCTTTCGTTGCTTGATGATCCTTCTGTCACTCTATCTAGGCTTGTGCTAATTTCCTTTGCAACGTGACTCTGCGTTTCTGACGACGCAGCCGCATCCAGCGTCAGACGACTGACTTCTTCGACCTGATTCATAGATTGGTGCAAAGAAGAGCTCATTGCGGTAGCGCTTTCCGCCAAGACCTTCACGTTAGCAGCACTTTGATTCAGTGTATTTTTGGCTGCAACAGCCTCTTCCTGCAAACCACGTATGATATTCGCAATTTGTTGCGTTTCATTCTGAGTATTTTGAGCAAGACCTCTGACCTCGTCTGCCACGACCGCAAAGCCTCGACCCGTTTCACCTGCACGAGCGGCTTCGATTACGGCATTAAGCGCAAGTAGATTGGTTTGGTCAGAGATGCCTTGAATGGTATTTATCACGTCAGAAATAGCTTCAGTACGGTCATTCAATCGATCTACAACTTCTCGAGCATTTTGCACTTGAGCCGACACCTGCTCCATTTGTTTGGTTGTTTCAATCAACGCTAATGAGCTACTAGATACCCTTTCTTTGGTTTCATCAGCCGCTTCCGCTGCATTCCTCATGTGAGAAGCATCATCGGTTACGGCCCTCGCCATCGCTTGAATCGACGCACTAATCGGTTCCGTACTGGCATGTTGAATTTGGATATTCTGATTCGCATTATCAGAAATCGAAGCAAGCTGTCGTGCTATCTCTGTTAATGGTGTTCAAATCATCAATCGGGAACTGAACTACCACTACCCCTATGGTTTGAGCATTATGGTGAACAGGGGTTGATAAAAAGCCTGCTGGCGCTTGATACGATGGCAAGTACAAAGAGAAGTCGTTGAATGTTACGTCCTTCGATGTAAGCGCTTGTCGATAGGCATCCGCTAAACCCGACTGACGGAACGGCCCCGATTCCAAAGAGGTTCCAAAATCAATTTCTTTAAAAACACTGTAAACAACATCGCCTGTTGTTGAAATTAAGAACACATCGTAAAAGCCAAACTCTTTTTGAACACGACTTAAATAAGGGTGAACTTGCTTATGTATAAGATCGTATTCAGGGTAAGCATTGGCATCCAATAAACGATCTTTTTCCCCAACGGCATGGCCATTTTTCGAAATATAAGCGGACTGAAGCTGAATGGCCGCAGGAGAAAGTTCTGACACCATTGAACTCGCAGAAAAACGCGCTTGATCTTCGGGCATTAAGCGACTGCCAAACTCCGTTTTATAGAAGTTCAACAAGCTTTCTCTCTGCTCAGAAGAAGGCGATATATTTAAATCACGATAAGCCTTGTCTAACTTAGGTAAGGTATCTTCTACCAAGTGATTTACAGACAGCAACTCCACACTTTTAAATAACGTCCCCAAATATTCATAATATAAAAAATAAATATTAGTAATAACACAGCAACAAATGAGCAACGGCATTTGGTCAAAAATGGCGACAAAAAAGCCGCTTAAAACATCAAAAAAACGTCTTAAGCGGCGTATCGGTGAACAGCTTTAATTCAGTTACTGTAAAGTCGCTACTTCAATTCAAACACGGCAAAACCATTACTGTCTTCACCCACGTATATCATGTTATCCGCGGCCAAATCTTTTGCCTTAGGCGAGGTTGTGAAGGACACTTTTGCATTGCCAAAGTCGGCAAATCGCCAGTTTTGATCAGCGGCAGGGTTAATGGTTTTTTGCGTTAACAGGTAATTCGCAATCACATCGCGGTTTTTATCCGGAGCATCAATGACGGTGGTAGAACCATCTAACGCTGGGAATTTACCACCTCCAGAAGCACGGTAGTTATTCGTTGCAACAAGGAATATCTGGTTTGGATCAAGCTTATACCCATCAAATCGTACATCGGTTATTCGATGGGCATCTGGATTTACAATAACGCCTTCTGAGTCATAACGCGCAGGTTGAGCCACATCGATTTTATAATCAATGCCATCGATAACATCAAAGTTATACGTCGGGAATGCATTATTAACCAAGGCTTGTGTCACATTAACGGAAGGGTCAATTTGATTAAACTGTCCCGCCGCCCGCTCTAACCACTCAACAACTTGAGCACCGCTCAGTTTAACTACTTTCAAGTCATTCGGATAAATGTATAAATCACTCACATTCTTTAATGCGATGTCACCTTTCGGCACATCGGTGAAATATTCTGGACCACCTCGACCACCTGCTTTAAAAGGTGCCGCTGCGGAAAGAATCGGTAAACTCTCATATGAGGTCCCACGCACAATATTTTGGGTATACCAAATTTGCGCATTATTAACGATCTGAATGGAAGGGTCGTCCTGCACAAGTGCAAAAAAGCTATTAATATCAGCGGTCGACTCACCCACTTTGCGTCGCATGTAAGACAGCGTTCCCTGATGCTCCGCTTGAACGGCATCATTGATTTTTTTATCAGCCTGAACCAAGGCGACGGTTTGACGGCCCTCACGTCGAGCGATGGCGCGAACGGCACCGGTTCCGTCCACCACTTGCCAACCACCTTCGTCGGTTGATTCGACTTTTAGGTCAATGATCCCTAAATGAGAACCCCAAAAGCCTGGCATAGTAGCAGGAACACCAAAAACGGTGCCTTTTTCGGAGTTAACCCCTTCAAACGAATCTAGCGCTTTGTCTCCTGGAAAGACGCGATGAGAGTGTCCAAACATAATGGCATCAATACCATCCACTTTCGCCAAATGATACGTGGCGTTCTCTTCACCTTTCTCGTAGTGATTGTTGTACATCCCGCTATGAGGAATCGCTACGATGATATCCGCGCCTTTGCTTTTCATTTCAGGAATGTACTTATGTGCAGTCTCAAGAATGTCTTTCGCAATCACTTTGCCTGTCAGGTTGTCTTTATCCCACGTCATGATTTGGGGAGGGACAAACCCAATGTAGCCGATTTTCAAAGTGTGCTTTTTACCTTGAGTGTCTGTGACGACTTTATCTTTAATAAGGTAAGGCTGAAAGTACGGTTGATCGTTCTCTGGATTATTGTCGCCGTCGTCTGCGTAAACGTTTGCACTAACGTATGGGAAGTTCGCTCCTGCTAAACTCTTCATCAGGAAATCTAGGCCGTAATTAAACTCGTGATTCCCTACGTTTCCGACTTCATAGTTTAAAAGATTCATTGCTTTGTAAGCTGGGTGAATTTCACCAAACCTCAGGACACGTCCCTTCGCGACGTAATCACCTAGCGGTGTGCCTTGCAGTAAGTCACCGTTGTCGACCAACACCGAGTTGGCTGCCTCCGAACGCGCTTGTTTAATCAAGGTCGCTACGCGTGAAAGACCCACTGCATCACTTTGTTTATCCGAGTAATAATCATAATCCATCAGATGCATGTGTATATCGGTCGTCTCCATGAGACGCAAATCTATCGTAGCCGCATTCGCTATGCTAACGCTGCCTAAAACGGAACCTAACACAAGACCTAAACCCGCTCGTTTAACACTTTGCTTCATTGCTCTTTTGCTCCTATACCTTGCCATATTTTATGTTCTCACTCTTATCGGTGAGTAAACATGTCCACTGAGAAACTGAAAGAAATCAGTTAACCATTATGTTAACCATATGGTCAATTACTTTAATTAACGAAAATGTCAGGACGATGACAGGGGGAAAGTTCGCGGACAGGAGCATTTTCACCTACACTAAACGACGCAGGATGCGGGTACATCACACATCGTTGACTGACACGAGAAAAAGTACATGAGAAACCCTCTGATCCGACCGATACTCTCTCAACTCAGGGACCATCCTGATGGCATTTCTGAGTTTGAGCTTCTAAAAAGCTTGAAAGCTTCTCTCCCAGAGCTCAACGATCTCGCCGAAGACCCTAACTTACAACTCTTCCGCCAACACTTTTTAATCATGAATGCTTTGTATCAGTTGCAAACATCCTTGTGGTCAGAAGAGCAACTTCAGTTGGATATCAACCCAACTGTGATTAGGTTACATAAGGTACAGCTCAACCAAAGCACTGGCTCTGCGGAAGTAAACGACAGTGTGGATGCAAAGCTTGCAACCTACTATCTCGATTGGTCGGAATATGAGAATACGGACAAAGAAGAGGTCCAACGCTTGCTCGACAGTTTCTACAATGGCTTAGTCAATGAAGATGAACGAGAAGCAGCACTGAGCACCCTGTGCATTGACGAGCCAACACCGACAAAAGACATCATTAAACGCCAATACCGCAAGTTGGCGCACCAAGCACACCCTGACAGAGGGGGCGATACCGAAACCTTTATTTCACTAAGACAAGCTTATGAGTGCCTAATGCATTGAAATGCTTTACAGTTTAATCCGTATTAAAGATTTTACTTCAACACTAAAAAGCTGAAACGATATGCATACACTTTTAAATCGCGTTCTAGCAGCCGTTGTCGTTGGCTCAGTTCTAACCGCTTGTAGCACTCTTGAAATAGATCCATCTAATGACTTTCCAAACAATGGTAGAGACATTTCCGCACAGAAAAGAGAAGTCCTCTATCTTGAAGAACGGCTTATTCCGGGCATTCCACAACCAGACAATTCATTTCGCGATGGCCTTACGTCGCAAGTTCGCTATTTGAATAAAATCAAAACGCCCGATTATCAATTTGAAAACCTAAGCTTCACAAAATCTGACTTACTAAAAACGACCGAAGAGCTCCAGCGTTGGCTAGAGGATTCTAGCTATCTGCCTAACCTATCCGCGCATCAAATCAAAGGGCAAGACCAACGGGGCAATGTTCAAATTACAGGCTATTACGTACCCGTAATGCAAGTGAGCCATGTTAAAACAGACACTTACCAATACCCTCTTTACCGCAAACCCCAGCCAAACCCTGACGGCAGCTTCCCAACACGAGAAGAAATCGACTTTGAGGGAGCATTGGACGGTAAGGGCTTAGAAATCGCCTACACAGCAAGCCTAGTGGATAACTTCTTTTTGCATGTTCAAGGGTCAGGCGTCATCGAATACGAAGACGGTACACAAGCGTTGCTTTCTTGGGGCGGCGTCAATGGCCACGCGTATCGAAGTTTAGGTAAAGAATTGATAGAACGAGGTGAAATCGATCGCGAGCATATTTCCGCTCAAAGCATTCGACAGTGGCTCGCCGACCACCCTGATAGACTGCGCGAACTCCTTTCCACTAACCCAAGCTACCTCTTCTTTTCAGAAGGCAATACCCGCCCAGTCGGCGCGGCCAATGTTCCTCTTACGCCGCTTTACTCTGTCGCAGTCGATCCCAACGTCATCCCGCTTGGCTCAGTCCTATTGGGCGAAGTCCCCATACTAGATGAGACAGGGCAACTCGTTCGACATGAATTCAGGCTTTTGCTTGCGCAAGATAAAGGCGGAGCAATCAAAGGGCCTGGACACATCGACTGGTACCAAGGAATTGGCGAAGAGGCGCACTTCCACGCAGGCCAATTAAAGCACTTTGGCAGAGTCTGGTTGTTGCTGCCAAGATAAACAAACTTATTCAGTCAATATGGAACCTTTGCTCCGTGGCCTCCACTTATATGCGATCAATATGAGAAGCATATGGAGGCTTAAACTCAAAAATGAACGGAACATGGCATGCCGAACGCCTTTTAAAGGCTCTTTCCTCCCAATATAGAATAACCAACCTTGCACTGGATAACGTAGGCTGTGCAGGGCTTAAACTCACGGATGGAACACATATTCAATTCGAATGTGACAGTCAAAAAAACATCCTCAGAACCTTTATAAAAATCGGCAAGTGCGACGACTTCAACATAGAAAACGCACTCCTTTTTGAGACTCTGCTAACCCTAAATAACACCCCCTCCTCTTCTAAGCTATTGCTAGACGAGCAAAAGGCCAATATCTATTTATCTCAGTCAGAGTACATTCCAGACCTCTCCATTGAGAAACTTGATGCTCTTTTAGATGAAAATCTCACCACTAAAAATCACATCATAGAACAATTAAAGAGAGCAGAACGCACCAACACCCGAACCACACCGTCACAACATCTGAACCTTAACTATCGGAACATCAAGGATCGAATTCATGATTAATACGCAACTTTCAGTCACTACGCAGAGCGCAGCGCAACCGTCAGCACCCACTGAGCAGCCTAACAGTCCGTTAAGCAACGCAACAGCAACGAGCCAACCAAGCATCGCGACCAATCACGACAGCACCGTCTCGAAAGCCGATAAATACGGAGGGGTTGGAGAAAGTGTCACCTCTCACATCGACCCTGCGACTCGATCTCGTGCCGATTCAAAAACGCAAGCGCTTGCGTTAGAGCAAACTCAAGCGGCGAGAAACCTGTTCTATAACCCTGGCCCCATTGCCGAGCAGCAACTTGGGATGGCGGCAAATGAGCTTGGTGAGTTAATGGACATGATGCCAAATGACGAGATGCGTGGTGCGATCAGTGCTCGGTTAATTGGCAACGAAGGTTTAATGAAAGGACAATCAATTCAAGACGTTCGCTCTGCGCTCAGTCGAGTCACTCAAGGCGCTGAGGCGAGTGCAAATGATCGCGGCGCGACCGTTGAGTTAATGGGAGGAATTGGCGCCCTGTTCGCAGATACAGGGGCGACGACGGGCATGCAATCTCGATCACAAAGCCAGTCGGAAAAACTGCGAGACTTCTTGGCAGACCACATCCCACTTCTGTCCGACAGCAACATTACAGAAATGAAAGAGCTAGGCGACTCTAAAGTCACTGGCCCTCTAAAAAGTCAACAAAGAAAGCGCCCGAGTCCAGACGCAGTGCCGAGATTCGGCATGCATGATTTAGGTGCTCAAGCAGACAAGAATCTAGGCGTCTCACCAAAAAACGCTCTTGGTTCTGTGAGTTGGCAACTGGCTACCATAGACAAGAATAAGGTTGCCAGCACAGCAGAACCATTGTCTGGACACATGTCAGGCTCCCCCGCTGAAGCGTTGGCAACCTTTGATGCCTTGCTCGGTAATCAGAATGAAAAGCCCTATGTGAAAGCTCATACACAGACACGTTCTGAAGCGGCTGAAAACCCTTCATATGTTCAAAAGCAGGCCTTTCACAGCCAAGATGAAGCCGACGTTAAAAGCGCAAGAGCAGCTTGGGCGACCGGGTATTTGGTCGCGACAGGATTTCACAGTTCGGTTGAAGTAGCGGAAAGCGCATTAAAGTACTCAGGGCAAAACCCACGCCCTGAAGCGTACTCTGGGACGAGTGATGCGGCAGATTGGTTAGGCGATGGCGCAGCCACCGCGATGATAAAAGAATTGCATGAAAGTCACAGCAAAACGCCCTAATAAAATTAGGGCGTCTTAATAGAAAAACGTTATTTCTGCTCAAATAAAATAGGGATCGTAAACGACAATTCATTCTTTGAGAGATCACTCGGGGGAGCGGGAAATCTAGAGCGCTTTACCGCTTTCAACGCCGCTTTATCAAGCCGGCGATAACCCGATGACTCTCGAACTGAAGCGCTTACCAACTCGCCATTTGCATCAAGCGAAAAGGCCACTTTCACGACTCCTGTTTCACCACGACGTTGTGATGCTCTAGGATACTTTTTGTTTTTCGCTAAAATAGCCATCAACGTACTTTTATACGTTGCAATGGCACCGGGACTGCCTCCAGAACGACTGGACACCCCTGATCCTGAAGACGCTTTTAGTGACTCACTGTTGCTGTTCGTCGCAACAGAAGACGACCCTTCCGTACTAGGCGCTGAAGTCGCAGGTACGGGAGTGGCTGGAACGTCCACAGGTTCATTACTTGTAATGACCGCCTCAACAACCGGTTTTTGTATTGGCTCTGGCTCTGGCTCTGGCTCTGGCTCTGGCTCTGGCTCTGGCTCTGGCTCTGGCTCTGGCTCTGGCTCTGGCTCTGGCTCTGGCTCTGGCTCTGGCTCTGGCTCTGGCTCTGGCTCTGGCTCTGGCTCTGGCTCTGGCTCTGGCTCTGGCTCTGGCTCTGGCTCTGGCTCTGGCTCTGGCTCTGGCTCTGGCTCTGGCTCTGGCTCTGGCTCTGGCTCTGGCTCTGGCTCTGGCTCTGGTATTAGTATGTCGCTTTCTTGCTTGGCAACAACTACTTCTTCTGGAATTATTTCAGGCTCAATTGACGCAACAATTGGTTCTGGTTCTGGTTCTGGTTCTGGTTCTGGTTCTGGTTCTGGTTCTGGTTCTGGTTCTGGTTCTAACTGAGGCTCTGGAGGTTGCTCAACCTCTTCAACGTCTGTTTCTTCTACAACAGGTTCTTCGCTAATGTTTTCTTTAGCAACGGTTGTTTCGGCGCTGTCACCTAAGTCCCCCACCATGCCCAAACCAAACTCAATACCTTGAGTACCCGGTGCGACGCTACCTTCTTGCTGAGGGTTGTAGAACGCAAGGTAAAATGCACCCGCATGAAGTGATAGCGCAGCGGTACTTGCCAGCACCCAGTGACCTTTTTTGATCATTGAGCACTCCGGTTCAATTGGGTCGCAATGCTAACTTTCGTTAATCCAGATCGTCGAATTTCGGTGAAAATAGGCTTTAATGATTCGATAGAAACCTCGCCGTCTGCTTTAATTTGAACCCAAAAGCCCTCCTGATCGGGACTTTCTTCAAACGCGCTTTCTAAATATGATTGCAGTTGACCGGCGTCGAACAGCGTGTCATTTACGTAGGCTTTCCCCTCCCCAACGACAATCACGACATTTGGCTCAGTTTGAGCTCGCGCTTCGTTAATCGACACTGGCGGTTGGACTTTAATTGGATCAGATTTCTTTATTTGACCAGCAACCATAAAGAATACAAGCATTAGGAACACAACATTGATCATAGGAATCATATTGTCATCGCCACCCGCATCTCGTTGTTCGACGAACTTTTTACCTATGTTCATTTCGTCTCCTTAGACGAAAATGCATTTGCGATGGAAATATTTTCTGCGCCCAATAGCTTGAGCTGGTCAGCAAGCAACATAAGGGACTGCAATGTCACGCCCTCTTTCGCTTTAATCGCAATGGTTTTATCTTGATTTTGTTCAACCAAATCAGACATTTGTGAAGCGTTATCAATCACAAACAGTTGATTTTTAAATAAGACACGTCCGTCGTTTGATTCGAGTGTTAGTACGGCCACTCCCTTTGGCTCTGCATCTGCCTTTGGTGCTGAAGACACAGCAAGCGGTGTATCTACGATCCGCCACGGGACAAAACTAGATGTCAGCATAAAAAACAGAAGTAAGATAAACACCACATCAATCAATGGCGTCAGACTTATCCCTGTTTTTCTTTTCGGCTGCTCTAGGTTAAGCGGCATGCTTAACCTCTTTTTCGTTCTTCTGCAAAGAAGCAACTCGATTTAATTCGCGAGAGGTAAACACGCGTGTCACGGCATCATTCATATTGTGCGCAACACGCTCAACCTTACGCTCTAACCAAGCGTGTAACGTCATCACAGGCACAGCAACCGCAATACCGACCGCCGTTGTCAAAAGTGCTTGCCAGATACCACCAGACAAAACAGATGGATCGACCTGACTCCCCGCACCTTCCATTTTTTGAAACGCTGCGATCATACCTAAAACGGTACCTAACAAACCCAGTAAAGGGCTAAGGGATGCAATAATTTCAAGCGGACGTAAAAAAGATCGTAAAGTATGAAGTTGTTTCAACGCGAGACGTTCGGTTTCTTCTCTGACTGTCGCAAGGTCCATAGATGCATTTTGCAACGCTCTTATGGCAAAAGACACCACACCGTCGATCGGACGTTGTGGGCGCAAGTTTTTGATAGCGCCATCAAGGTTATCCTTACGCCACGCGTCAATTGCTTTGTCAGCCGTTTTTGTGCTTTCAGCCTTCAGGCCAGCAAACTGAATCACTTTCGCCAGTACAATCGTCAGGGCGACGACAGAGAATCCAAGAAGAATCCACACAACCGGACCTCCTACTACCAGAAAGTCGATGATTTTTTGCTGTGCTGTGGGTTCCATGATGATCTCCGGAAGCTCGTATTTATATTACACAAATGATATTGATTCTCACATTTATTTTCAATATAAACATTGTGCAAGCTTGCCAATTAGAGTGAACTTTTTCCCCTTTTGAGCCGTATTCCCCACATCGAGCAATAATAACAATACGTGGAGTCGGAAAATGTCGATGGGAATAATATGGTTTGGTGACGACCTTCGTATTAATGACAACAGTTTGTTGTATCAAGCCTCCCGAGAGGTAGACCGTTTAATCTGTCTTTACTGCTCCTCCCCTGACGATAACAACGTCGATAACTCAGATCCAATTCGGTCATCGAATACACCGAGCACATTCGATAATACCAGCATCAAACCATCGGAACATCGGACGCTATTTCGTCATATGGGAGCGTTAGATTTAGACCATAGCCTACGGCGTTTGCATAATAAGTTATGGGTAAGTTCAAAGAACGCTTCCGCTACGATTGAGTTCTTAGTATCAAAGTATCCGATCACTCATATTTACCGCCATCATCACGCTGGGATAAATGAAGCAACGACGCTCACCAAACTACAAGCTCGTTACACAGATATCCGCTGGATAACAGAATACGGTCTAACCCTGTTTAGTCGTCATGCCTTGCCTTTTTCTCTGAATGAATTACCAGAAAGCTTTACAAAATTTCGTAAACTCGTTGAAACGATCGATGTTCCAAAAACCATCAAAGCCGTCGATCGATTGCCGCCACCCGTTGCGATAAACAGCCCTTACGTGAAAACATTGCCTCACACGTCATTCGCTTTGGATGGCTCACCCTTTGTTGGAGGGGAATCATATGCCCACGCCCATCTCGCCGACTACTTTTCAAGTGGTGCAGCCAGCACATACAAAGAAACTCGAAATACAATGGATGATTGGATGTCGTCTACCAAGTTTTCACCTTGGCTCGCTCAAGGCGCTATTTCCCCTCGACAAGTGATGAACTCACTGGCTTTTTATGAATCACGCATGGGCAGTAACGATTCAACTTACTGGATCTATTTTGAGTTACTCTGGCGAGAGTATTTCCAATGGTATTCAATGAAGTATGGCGCACGTCTATTCAGCAAAAGCGGCATTCATAATAAAACTCTCAACAGCAGTTTTTACGCTGAGCGATTTCGAAAGTGGTGCGCTGGCAGTACTCCATTTCCAATCGTCAACGCAGCGATGAAACAATTGAACACGACAGGTTACATTAGCAACAGAGCCCGCCAGTTAGCTGCGAGCAGCCTTATATATGACTTAGAAATCGACTGGCGGTACGGCGCCACCTACTTCGAATCGCAGCTGATTGACTTTGATGTCGCGTCGAACTGGGGAAACTGGCAATACATTGCGGGAGTCGGAGCAGATCCAAGAGGAGGACGCCACTTTAACTTGGACAAACAAACTCAACTCTATGATCCCGATAAAGCCTTCATTAACAAATTGCAGGGCGATAGTGAGGACTCACAACTAGATTCTGTCGACGCAGCTGATTGGCCCATCTTTCCAGATGAAAGCAAAGGATTATAAGTGATGCCCTGAGCCTCCATCTCGTATCAATTTACGCTCAAGAACCAGGTGCCTTTATAAACAAAGTTCACAAAGGCACTCACTTTAAAGAACTAACCATAACAATCGAAAGAGTTAGCTTGCCAACCGCTCTCTAATGTCCGTAAGAGATTGCTCTCGCACTAAAGCTCCATCTTTAAAAACAGTTTTAAGCTCACCTTGTTTTTCTTGATCGAACGATTGCTGGTCAAAAAGTTCAAAACCCTCGCCCGTCTTTTCGACTCGTAACAACCCCCTCGCAGACTTTTTCGTGCCACTATCCGTCACAGGGTCCTTAAAGATTTCTCTTCCTTCACCATACACTTGTCCCCAAGTCGCTTTCATCGCAAACCCAAAATTATCACGAGTTAAATATTGATAAGTGTAACTTCCTATTCCTAGAACAATATTGCTCGATGCAAAACCCTTTGCTTCCATTCCATTAAGAATAGCTCGTGCTCGTTGAAGTGTAATAGAGTCACCATATATCAAGCCCACTCTTGGATTTAACGTCTTATAGCCTTTATCAGTAATATCTCCACCGAAAATATCCCACAAACATTCAACCGCCCCTTTATACTCGGGAGAGCCTGGTTCAGCGTCAGGATCACCACAAATAATTTTTACTGGATCACCGCTATCAGGCCTAAATACTACCTTTGCTAAGCCAAGAGCATCTTCTTCGCGAGCAAGAATAGTATCTTTCAAGTCCCTCGCGTAAGACGTTATTACCTGCCAAAAATCCCAAGTATCAGAAACGATACTGACTACACCTCGAGGGTATAATTCCGCAATTAAACGACGGAAAGTATCAACTTCTCCACCTTGCGTTCCCATACACATAACACTATGTTCTGTCGCGGGAACCGATACGCCAATAACACCTTCTGCGTTGTAGTAGTCTTCTGCATAATCGATAGATGCTACAGAATCTGTACCAATAAAGCTCGTTAAGTGCCCTAAACTAGACTGAGCGGCATCTTCAATACCACTCATCCCCCTGGAACTGAAGTCGTGACCTTGCAAGGGAACAAAGTCCGCAGGAGCGCCAGTTCTCTCAGCAAAATTCATTAAAAGACACTTGTATTCATAGGCAATCGTAGCCGTAGTGCAAACTTTCCAAACATCTGAGCTTAAACTTGTTTCTAAGTAGTTCGTTAACCAATAGAACGCCGGTAAAGTATTAACTATAGTAAACATAGGCACTTTAATATTGACCCGACTTCCTTCTGCCAACGCTTTGATTTCCACGGGCAAATACCCTAAATCATGCAACGCTTCAATGTGATCAACCGGAATAGCACCTTCTCCTAATGATCCGTCCATCCTACGCTTATATTTAGCGACAACTTTCTCTTTTGGCTGATTGAAAAAGTTCTGATTCCACGCCTCTATTAAGAAGCGTTTGATATAACCTTGCAGGCCAACAAATACAACCCGATCGTCAAAGCTATCTAATACTGGTGCTAAACGAGATGACCTAGGTGTGAAGTTAGAATATACATACTCAGTTCCTTCTGGATATTGGCGTCTGTGGTCGGCTTTGTAAAAATCGATTGCGCTTAATGGGTTCATAAGAATCTCCTTTTTCTGTTACTCAATTAATAATTAATGATGCTAAGCTTTGAACTTTTGAACGCCCGCTCAAAACTACTACTGGTGTATATTTCATCGATCAAACCATCAAAAACTTCTAAGCCTTTACTAAAAATGCCGTGAGTCACATACAAAACTACTCTGTCAGCTCCTTTCTCTTTTAATTGCTCCGCGATTTTGATGAACGTAAATCCTCCATCGCAGATATCGTCCGTGATTACAGCCACTTTGCCATCCAACGACTCAACTTCAACTTCCGTCTGAGTAATTCTTCCGCTACTTGGGTCGCGCTTTTTGTAACACCGAACCATCTCTGATAAAGCAAAATACTCATTTATTTCCCGGCAACGCGTTACGGCCCCTTCATCGGGACATATCAAAACGCTGTTGTCAGCCTTTAGCAGAGCGACTAAAGAATCGCTCGCTGCAATAATTTTTGCAGGAATTACATTATTTGCTTTCGTTAAATCAATACCTTTTTGACTATGACAATCCCAAACCGTAATGCTATTGAAGTCCATGGATTGTAATAGACCTGAAAAAACCTCTAACGAAAATGCCTGCCCATCTGCACAGACCCTGTCTTGGCGCGCATAAGGTAAATATGGGATTACAAGGTTAATCAAAAGCTCCCTACTAAATTGGTGACGAAGCGCATTTACTAACAGCAGTAAATCGATGATCTCTGTTGCCGTTTGAATGCGAGCCTCAATGTCAATCTGGTTCACAGGGGACAAAAAAACTGTTGGCAACTGAATGTGTCTCTCACCACCAGAAAACGTTAAAAAAGAAACATCCAATATCTCATTCTGATTTGTTTTTACTTTAAAACTCATTGTGAACCCTCCTCTTACTTGGTATTTCAATATAGTGTCCCAAGGACACTATATATGTCAACAAAATTTTATGTCTTAAAGACACTATTTGATATAATCAAAAAATAATACGCATTTATGGTGAGGAAACATGCAAGAAACTGAAGCTGACTTTTTACAAATATATGATCGCAGAGATTACTTATCCCCTTTAGTAACCGTGGATGCAGCTATCTTTACCTTTCATAATGGCGAGCTATTTGTACTACTCACAAAACGAAGCGAACACCCAGAAAAAGATAAATGGGCTTTACCAGGTGGGTTTGTCGATGAAACAAAAGACACCTCTATTGAAGACACAGTGCAGAGAAAGCTAAAAGAGAAAACAGGGATAGAAGCGCCGTATGTCGAACAACTTCAGACTGTAGGAAACAATATAAGAGATACTCGAGGCTGGTCCGTAACTGTAATTTATACGGCCTTGGTTGCCTTTCAAGATTGTCAAAGCTATGTAGAAAATATTTCTGAAGCGTCTTGGATTTTGTATAGCGAAGCGATAAGTATGGACGTTGCCTTTGACCATAGAGAAATAATGCAGGCTGCAAGAGAAAGGCTAAAGCAAAAAGCCTTATATTCGATGATACCTGCCTATGCACTGCCAGAAGAGTTTACTTTGCCCGAACTACAAGCCTGCTTAGAGGTACTGATTGATAAACCCATCCAGAAAAAATCGTTTAGAAGGCGTATAGAGCAAGCGAACTTAGTTGAGGAAGTTGGGCAAAGGCCAGCTTCAGGAAAAGGACGCCCGTCTACTAGCTATAAACTAAAAGCTAACGCAAAAGGCTTTAATTTTATTAGAAATTTAGAAGCATAATAAGAAGGTATGCCGTGAACACTAGTCACTAGTAAGTTGTGTTCACCCTCAGGCTCCGAACTATTTGGATAACCTACGGCTTATCGAAGAAATAGGGTACTGATTAACAATACCGTCCTTTGCCCAGCCTACGGCATGCGCAGCTGCTTAATCGATGTTTTGTAGATGCGGTGAGCACAGATCCCAGCCAGAATATTACCCACAAGAACACCAACAAACATGCCTTTAAGTTCGGCTATTTGAGAGCCGATCCACAAGCAAGGTAAAAAGAAAACAAACAAGCGCAACGCGGATATGATAAGTGCTCGATACGGTTTGCCTAAGGCATTACAAATACTGACCATGATCATGCAAACACCCAGAGGCCCCAAGCTAATGGGCACGATCAGCAAGTGCCAATGAAGCACGTCACCGACGGCGGTATCGCTGGTCATTGCAGAAGACAACAACCCCGACATTGCAAACGTTAACAGCGCAACAGCAGACTGGAACACCAATAGAAAACGTATCGCGATTTTAATCACGTGCTCAATATCATCAAAGGCTTTCGCACCGAGCATACGACCAACCATTGGAGGCATCGACATAGTAAGCGCTAAAGCAGTCACAATAACGAAAAACTCAAAACGAGAAGCCAGTGCCCAAGCTGCCACTGCTGTTGCACCAAATCCGGCGACTAGCTTAGTTGCAGCCATAGACGACACGGAAGGCAATAGTTGGCTCACCATCGCGGGTCCCATAATATGACCCACTTCAGCCAACGTCTTTATGATATTCAAATCGCGAAAGTTAAATGCCAACCAATGATTAGCAACCACTTTAGGGACAATCACGACAATGCCGATTGCGAAAGAAACAATGGTCGCCATTGCCGCGCCTTCTAACCCAAACCCAAACGTAAAGATGAAAATGGGATCAAGAACAATGTTCAGCAGGCTTGTCACAACCATCAAGGCGCCGGGCAACATAGTATTCCCGTTAGCACGACAAATACTGTAGTAAAAATAGATAAATGCGCCGAATAGCGCACTCAACAACCACCAAGGCCAATACGAATTTACCACAGCGTAAACGTTATCTGGTGCGCTAAGCAGGCCAAGAATAGGGGCTGTCAGTAACCATATCAACACGCAACACAAGGCCACCGAAGCGGTCCCAAGCAATAAAACCAGTCCCGCCAACTGTCTCGCGTAGTCTTGCTTTTTGGCACCAAGCGCCTTCGAGATCATCGATGTCATCGCGATACCCAATCCAACTTGAACGCCAATAAGCACCAGTTGAATAGGCATAGTAAAGCCTTGTGCGGCCAACGGTAAAACACCAAGCTGGCCAATAAAGGCACTGTCCACCAACTGAAAACTCATGATAGATAGCACGCCAAACAGCATGGGCCAAGTCATGGAAAAAAGCTGTTTTCCGAGAGACACTTCCGATTGTTGTGAAGCCATAGTTAGTCGCGTACCAAATTAATTGTTTTGTCTTATTTTAGCGTGCTGCGCGCGTGACCCTAATCACAAACGTTTAGGCGTCCGTTGCTTGATAGGCTTGACGATATCGACCACCGATATACAGCATCAGCAGTCCAGCACTTGAAAAGGCAGTGAAGCCAAACGCTAATGGCGTCACGCTACCATGATAGAACTGACCAACCGTCACAGAAGCGGCTATCGCTACCACACTAGAAAGAGACGAAATAATAGAAGCCCCTAAGCCTGCCATTTTCCCCAGCGGCTCCATGGCCATCGCGTTCACATTACCAAATATGAGTCCTTGGCAGAAAAATACAATCATCCCACCGAACATAAAGAGCCAAAAAGGCGGTTTGCCGCCAAAAAAAAACGATATGGTCAACAAGCCAATGGCGGCCGATAACATAATGCTTAAGGCGGTCGATGCTAATCGTTTTGTTCCAAATTTGCGTACAATTCGGCCATTTAACAAAGACGAGGCGCCCATCGCGACCGCCATCATAGCAAAGTAGAATGGAAACTTATCGCCAACGCCATAAATGTCCTGAAAAATAGATTGAGAGATGCTGAGATACAACATCATGCCGCTGAATAGAAACCCAGCTAAGACAGTGAACGACATCACATCGCCACGTTTTACAATGTGCTTGGCGTCTTTCAAAATACGAGCAAGATGGAACGGCTTACGCGTCTCAGGCGTTAACGTTTCTCGCTGTCGTATAATCAGCCATACTGTACCAATAAAGGCCTGTAAAATAGCGGCGACAAAAATCCAACGCCATGACCCAAGCGTCATGATTATTTGTCCAAAAAGCGGTGCAAGCATCGGAACCAAGATAAAGACCATCATGATGAACGACATCATGCGCGCCATTTCCCGTCCACGATAGAGATCTCGAATCAGTGCCCGAGACGCTATTTTGGGGCCAGCGACACCAAATCCTTGAATAACACGTCCCAACAACAACATTTCCATGGTTTGCGCAAACGTCGCCATGACACACCCAACGATATAAATGGCCACGCCAATGACGATGCTCTTTTTTCGACCTATCGCATCCGACAGTGGGCCAAATAGAAGCTCACCAAACACCATACCAAGAACAAGTGCAGAGATAATCCATTGTGTTTTTTGGTAGTCGACCACCTGCAAATCGGTTGCTATATCTCTAAACGCAGGAAGAACAGAGTCCACGCTCAACGCAGTTAAGGAAATAATAGTCGCAAATAATGCGATAAACTCTTTCTCGGACAGTCGCTTCAACGGATTATGTGTCGCTGCCGCATTCGGATCACTCATTTAATTACCTGTGCAATGTGTTTCAAAAAGCGGCCTATCATATCGTGCTTTCTATTACATGAGAGCACATGAGAGATAAAAGAGATAAAAGAGATAAAAATTATGTGATTTATACTCTTTTTTCCTCTTTATTTGTCATCCTCTTTTTAGCTGGGTGTTGTTCCCCGTTGACCACTCTTCCCATAACCCGCTTTTATAGGTTCTAACGTTTTATAAGCGCAAGACTCTCTTCCGCAAAACCTGTACCGGCTTCAGTATAGAAGTTAAAGACGTTATCGATACCGGAATCTATCAACGCATCTCTTTCATCTTGATAGCGCGCAATCGCCGCCACTTGCCCATGATACCCAGCACTACGAAGCTGCTTAGTGATGTTTGCGCTGTCTTCTGCCAACGGCAACGCAAGCAATATCAGCTTGATGCCTTTTGTATCTAAGTGCTCCCATAAGTCCAAGTCTTCACCGTCGCCATAGAATACATTTTGGTCATCTTGCTGCATTTTCTCGATTCTAAACTGATCTGCATCCATTCCGGCAACACACGCCCCTTCCATAACCCGCAGCGACTCGTAAGCTCCACGCCCTACTCGTCCAAGACCAACAACCAGTATTTCGGTTCCTGTCGGTTGAATAAAGGTATCCGCAGGTAAGCACTGAGACTTTTCGAAACGTCGAATACGCTTTTTATAATGACCATAGATTTCATGAGCCTGACGATACAGCACACTGGTCAGTACAAACGAAAAGGACACAGCAAGGGCGAGAATCACCAACCACTCTTTCGCTAACCAACCACTTTGAACACTCAGCGCGACGACGATCAAACCAAATTCACTGTAATTTGAAAGTGCGAGCGCTCCCAAGAAGGACGTCCGACCTCTCAATCGCAGCGCGGCGAATAAACCGAAAAATAGAGCAAACTTAAACAGAATAACGACTGAAATAATCAGACTGAGTCCGAGCATTTCCAAATTTGGTAAAGCACTGAATCCAATCGATAAGAAAAATCCAATTAAAAACAGGTCTTTAAAGTTCATGAGTGACTTGTTTAACTCGGACGCTTTAAAATGAGACGCGAGCAATATTCCTAATACCAATGCACCCAAATCGCCTTTCACTCCGACGTAAGAAAAAAGCTCGTACCCTCCCAACGCCATAAACAACCCCGTCAGAGGCAACATTTCTCCATGACCAGATTTTTCCAGCAATTTATGCAATAAGGGACGTAGCGGAATCAGGGCAAATAGAAAAACAGCCCATAAGGATGGAATTTTACCGGTCGCTAACACTAAAAACACAACCGCTACGATGTCTTGCATAACCAATATGCCTAAACACAACTGACCATGTCGTGTTTTCATCTCGCCAGACTCTTCCAGCAACTTCACAATACAGACCGTACTGGAGAAGCTTAATGCAAAGCCAATCAATGCGGCTGATTGAATATCCAATACATCAAAATAACCAAGTCCGGCAGTACCAATACCCAGCGAGAAAAGGCCGACAAGAATGGTCCATATTCCCATATGACTGAGTGTTGAGGCCCATACTTCACGTTTTAACAAATCAGCCACGTGAAGTTTTAACCCGATACAGAAAAGCATTAGGGTAATACCAAGGTCTGCCAAATCCGTCAGGAAGTCACTGGGTTTCATCCCCATAAAATTCAAAACGAATCCAGCGACGAGAAAACCGATCAGAGGAGGTAAATGAATTAATTTGGCACCCAGCCCACACACGAACGCAAATAAGACCCAGACGAACTCCATACTGCTCCTCAATACCCTCAATAGATAAGAAATAAGAATGAATCAGTGTACGTGGAAAGTGTGACGAAATTAACGTTTCGCGGAGAAATTAAAGTAAATCAATGTAACCATGCGCAATATAAGAGAAGCCCGACTAAGCGGGCTTCTCTTAATTAATGCTAATGCATTAAGTTTCGGCAAGTACGATGAAAGGTACTTTAGGAGATATTCTGTGAGGTACTATGAGCACTACTATGAAAACGACAAGCAAGCCTTCTTAGGTCAACTGGATCGTTCCGTAGGCCAACATCGTATTGTCTGAATTTTGCTCAGTTGTCAGCAAGAAGACGTCATAATCGCTTGCAGGAAAGACCGTATCGGTTCCTCCTGACAAAGGCGTATCCTGATCTCCTCGGCTGCTATACAGATCGTGTGATGTGAAAATCTGTGTCACTAGATCGTCAGTGAAGCAGAACTGAGTTACCAGTGTACTTTGCATATCTTCACTCGTGATTTGAACATGTATATGAACTGTTCGACCTCGGTACCATCCAGGGAAGCAAGATTTAAAGTTCACTCGACCACTGTCATCTGTTACGAGTTGACCACGATACCAAGTACTCGCTAATGCATCGTCTTCATTATTGGTACAAAACCCTGTATTAAAACTGCTAGCATCGTCGCTGTCACTTGTGTCGCCCGAATAAATACCATCGATGTCACAATGCCATGCTTCAATCGTATAGTTTTCCAAAGGCTCACAATTGCTATCAATCAAACGTAAGCAAAGTTGCATTGGCAACCCTGATAAACCAAGGGAAATGTCCTCTCCGGTAGAGTCTTGAAAATAACATGGGCCTTCGGTCGTTGACTGCGTCAAAGACACCTGACACGCGGAACTGCTTTCAAAAAGGCTATCATCTGGGTAATCGACCGTAATTAAGTCGGTGGTGCCTGATGCCCATGTGGAAGTCGAAGACGTACTCGTTGAAGAGGCTGTCGTTGACGAGGTAGAAGATGTGGCACTTGACGTTGAGCTACTGTCCCCTATTCCAGAACCGTCACAACCACTGATTCCCGAAACAACCGAGGCTAGCGGCACTAACCCTAACGCTTTAACGAACTTACGACGCTCCAACAAAAGATTCTTAAGATCTAGCGCCTGACTTTTTCCTGAAACACCCTTTCCATTTGACATTTTTTCTCTCCTGCAAACTTACGAATGATTACTCTTTCGGTAACCTGTTCGTAGATTAGCAAGACAAGTTCATGCTGAATGCGGGGGCGAGGTAAAGGGTTAGCAAACCTTCTGTCAGCAAGCTAAAGGCACGCTTACAAACCTCGCTAAAACTAAAGAAAGCGAAAACATCATCCACATTTGGTCGCAATAAAGCGGAACAAGGGGAGTTTTCAGGTGTTACTTAAAGTACCTTATTCATATAAACGCTGTACGGATCTTCTTCATAGTTTGCAAAGGGCGGACAATACTCAAAACCTTGAGAAAGGTAGAGCTTTTGCGCTGGCAAAAAAGGCTCTGGCGTGCCAGTTTCTAAACTCAGCAGGTTGTAATTTCGAGCCTTCGCTTCGTCAATGATGAACGCAAGCATCTTTGATGCGACGCCACGTCGAAGAAACTTTGGGGAAGTCCGCATGGATTTAATTTCAGCATGACGCGCATCCAACTCCTTTAAGGCGCCACAGCCAGCCAGTTCATTATCGATCCAAACGGACCACAGCGTGATACTGGGATCTTTCATCTCTTCAAGGTCTAAAGCATGAGCACTTTCAGGCGGACTTAAAGACAACATACTTTCGTGATGGAAGGTAAGTAACTCTGTAATGTCATTACTTTCTAGATTATCGACCTGTATACGCATTCTCTTCTCCTTTACTCCCTTGCACTCGTTGAGGCCTGCCCCTTTTTGGTCTCGACACCTGATAACGAATTGCTGTCGGCTTAACATAAAATCGTAAAAAATATTCGACCACGCACATGCAGTCAAATACCACCGATAAAAACTAACTTACTCAACCTTTAATAACATTGTTAAAACATTGTTTTAACGTTAAAAAACATTATATCGATTGTCAATTTGATATTATAAGCACACGTACACAGCCAACCATTCAAGCAGATATAAACACGTCGATTCTAAAAAATAAATTCATAGTATGTTTGAATTAATTGATAGTATGTTCTAAAAATATAGTTCGTAGGATATGTGCTTCAGAAACACCTATTCACGACATTTAACCCGAAGTGAACTTCGTAAAATAGGCAATATAGAACATGAAACTTTCTCGACTGATTAACTTAATCACTGTGATCATAGCGGTTGGAATGGTTGTGTTTTGCACCTTGATGTTCCAAGCGTCAAAAAACAACCTAATCGAGGCAAGGAAGCATGAAGCAACGGAACTACTCAGATTCGCGAAGCAACTCGCCGAATACGAAATAAACCGATTCGAACGAGGTGAGCTATCAAAACCAGAAGCGGAATTTGAAATAGCGACCCTATTAAGCAAATTTTCAAAAGGCTCTTCCTTTATTTGGGCAAACGATCATAACGCCATTGCTAGGGTACATGTAAAAGACGATGTCATCGGAAAATTTCAATCGTCTTATGCGAAGTACATATCGGCTTTAAGAGACAATGAATTTCACTTTATCATAGGTGAAAGCCGTAAACCCTCCTCTGACGAGTTGTTCTTAAAGCTGAATACTATGACGCTTATTCCTAAGTGGGACTGGATGATAGGTTATGGCCTTTATATGGATGAGCTAAACGTGCAAGCGTGGGAGCTATCCACACCGTATTTTATCGCCGCTTTCTTAACCCTTATGTTAATGCTCATTATCGTTCGAGTTTTATTAAGTAGAATACAAAAATCGATCGGAACAGAACCCTATACATTAAAACAACACATTGAAGGCATGGAGCGAGGCAATTTAACCCACGCTTTTTCCAGTGTTGCAAAAGACAGCATTCTAAGCGCCTTAACGCTGTTAAATAAAAGCCTGAATGGAACCTTTTTAGACCTACGCAACAAAGCAAGCAATCTAAACAATGACGTAAAATTAAGTGAATCCAGCTTAGAAAAATTATCTCAGAGTATTGATAAAAATAGACGTCACCAACAAGAGATTCGTGTCTACTTAGAAAAATGCAGTGTCGCTGGAAATGAATACACGGACCTTATCGCAACACTCGCTCCTGTAACGGTCAAACTACATGAAAGTGCTAAGCAATGCTTTACTGACTCTGAACGCAGTGACATCGCGTTGTCGGATCTACGTGCGTTAATCAACGAAAACAAACAACGGTCTGAATTTCTAAAGCGTCTATCCAGTAAGTTGCTCGACACGATTACACAATTACGAGAATCAAACACGTCTTACGAAGGCAGTAATGCAAACGCAGGGTTAATTCATCACTTAGAACACCTTGTTAATGAAGAGCTCAGCGAACTGGACTCACTTTCGCGAGCCTTTCTTTCGGCCGAGGAATACCTCAACTTCGCTTTGGATTCAGCGTTAACTGAAAAAGTCACACAAACATACAAATCGTCGACCAACATAATGCAAGTTTGCCAGGAGTTTAACGCGTTCAAAGACGCATTAGATAACAACCATAAAACAAAAATTCAAATGATAGAGCAATTAGAAAAAGACTTAATTAGTTTGGCAGAAGAAAATGAGAAACTGACTACCCTCGTCCAAGGTTTAGGAAGTACCTCTCAAAAACTGGAAAACGACTTAAGCTCATATAAGCTTTAGATTCAACAATACACTCTGGGGTTGTTACTTTTGGGCTACATTAAAAGTCAGCTAGTAAAATTTGGGATATTTTTATCCTACTTACCAAAGCCTTCTTGGTCATCCACGGCTCTGGTAAGTTTGATCTGTATCTTTGTTATTTTAAACACAGCGCACTTTCGTACTATTGGCGATGAGTTTATTTCTTTAAACAAATACGCTCATGATGTAGCCCTAAGAAACCAACAAGTTAGCTTTCAGGCACAAAAAGTACTGGCACTTGCCTCCGAACTATCCGACCAATCCTGCGATAATAATAACTTAAATCAGCTACGACGCATTCGCGCACGCTATCACTACATTGAAGACGTTAGCTATACACAAAACAACGCGATCCACTGTAGTGCCGTTTGGGGAAAACTAGACTCGCCATTTCAACTAACAGCACCAGATTCAGACGACGCGAGTGGAGAAGGCTTGTCTTTCTGGCGCTCAGCGGACTATCTCACCGGAGAGTTCGAGCAACGGACACTGCTAAAAATAAAAAATGTCATCGTCGCGATATCGCCCGCCGCATACTTAGACATTAACCGACGGTCCACAAAAACAGGAGTAGTGATGTACAACGACAACACTGGCTTTGTGTATTTTACCTTAGACGATATGCCATCCGACTATGTCGCCAAAGCCATTAATCATGAGGCGTCATTTAAAGATTGGCTTCCTCTGCCAAATGCCATCATCACTGAAAAGCGCTGTGATCACTCCAGAAATTTTTGCTCTGTCGCTATCGATAGAAAACTAGGCTTATACGCAAAGCCCTTTACCTACAGCGCCTCGCTCGTGGTACTGGGCATTATCGTCGGTATCGTCCTATCTTTTGTTATCCAATATAGGAAGTTTGCGCCTAGGGCATTGCTCAGCAAGCTGCGTTTTGCCATAAAGCGAGAACTCGTTTTTCCACTGTATCAACCCAAAATACACTTGCAATCAGGACGCATTATCGGGGTGGAAGCCTTGGCTCGCTGGGTCGATGACACAGACGGTTTTATTTCACCGGATACATTTATCTCCCTTGCAGAACAAAATGGCGACATACTAAAGCTCACGAAAGTCATCGTTCGTAAAACGCTAAAGGATTTACACACATTCCTAGAAGCCGATCGCTCACTGTCAGTCAATATCAACGTCGCTGCTAGCGATCTAGGCGAACTCGACTTCTTTGACTTTATCTACCGAGAAATGAGTCTATACAACATCCACAACAATCAAATCGTCTTTGAAGTCACCGAGCGCTCAGCCATGGATCATGACGTGCTCATTAACTCTGCGAAACGACTCACTCGCGATGGCTACAAACTTTCATTGGATGATTTTGGCACCGGCTTTTCGAATCTGTCTTGGTTGAGCTCTTTGGAGCCAGATGAAGTCAAAATCGACATGATGTTTACCCAAGCAATCGGCACCCAAACGGTTAATCAAATAACGCTTGATGGGATCTTCCAGCTTTTAGAGGCTTTGGATACGTGTGCAGTATTCGAAGGAATCGAAACAGAAAAGGAATTAGAGTACATTCTGAGCCGCTCTCTAAACTCTAATGGACAAGGTTGGTATTACAGTAAAGCGGTTGATAGAACAGAGCTGAGCAGAATGCTAAAAGAACAGCCCTATTTAACGTAGCGACTACATTTACAATCGCTACTCGTCACACTTAGGACTCTTTAACGAAGACTATTAAAGAGTCCTGATAACCGACTAACGCTGACCAGTCGGCTTATGACCTCTTGCCAGCTCTCCCGAACGCTGGCCATTATTATGGCGAGACGTACTTCGGCTTTTTGGCTTCTTTGGTTTTTTCGGTTTTTTTACTTTATCCGAAATTCTCGTCTCACGAACTTCGTTGACAGGTTTAAATCCTTCCAAGTAATCACGTGGAATCGGTTTACGAATCAAATTCTCAATATCAGATAACTGATCCGCTTCATCCTCGCTCACCAAAGAGATCGCTTCACCCGTTGCACCCGCGCGGCCAGTTCGGCCAATTCGATGCACATAGTCCGCTGGAACATTGGGTAAATCAAAATTAACAACATGTGGAAGCTGGTCAATATCGATACCACGAGCGGCAATGTCTGTGGCCACCAGCACTCTGATTTCGCCAGACTTAAAGCCAGCTAACGCCTTTGTTCTGGCGCCTTGGCTTTTGTTGCCATGAATCGCCGCCGCTTCAATGCCTGCTTTTTGGAACAGGGTCGCTAATCGGTTAGCGCCGTGCTTCGTACGAGAGAAAACCAACACTTGGCTTAAGTCGCGCGACTGTATCAAAAACTTTAACGCCGCACTTTTCTTCGACTTATCCACTGGGATAAGGCTCTGCCTGATCACCTCTACCGTGGTATTAGGTGGCGTAACAGAAACCTCAACAGCGTCTTTAACCACATTTTGCGCCAATTCTCGAATATCATCAGAAAACGTCGCAGAGAAAAGCAAAGTCTGACGTTCTTTAGGTAAGAGTTTCAGAATACGTTTAATATCGTGAATAAAACCCATGTCCAACATGCGGTCTGCTTCATCCAATACCAGAATTTCAAGCTGCTTAAATGAAATTGCATTTTGAGAGAACAGATCCAGCAATCGACCCGGTGTCGCAACGAGAACGTCAACGCCGCGTCTTAACTTCATCATTTGTGGGTTGATTTTAACGCCACCAAATACGACTTCAGCGCGAAGAGGCAAGTTCTGAGAATAGGCTGCCGCATTTTCGTGAACCTGTGCTGCAAGTTCTCGAGTCGGTGTTAATACCAAAGCCCTAACATTATTACTACGAGCCTTTTCGCCCTTAGATAGCAGCTCAAGTATTGGCAACGTAAACCCAGCGGTTTTACCCGTACCCGTTTGCGCCGCCGCCATAACGTCTTTCCCTTCTAAAACGGCGGGAATAGCCATGGCTTGTATTGGTGATGGTTCGGAATACCCTTGGGACTTAATAGCATCCAGAATAGGAGCAGATAGCCCCAAAGAAGAAAATGACATGAATTGGTCTCGATTCAGTAACAATTACGCATAAAAGCGGGTTCAGCTGAAAAGGAGTATTACGACAAGCCAATTCCACACTGAAGAAGACGCGAAGAATACAGCAATAGGAGGCGTATCGCGACTCTAATCTTTTGAACAAAGAGAAAGCGTTTTATTCAACCTTGAGCAAGAAGATTAGAAGATAACAAGCAAGAATCAGCAAAATAAAAAAGAACAAAAAATGGAAATGCACGAAATGTAGTAATTTTACTCCAACTTATATATTACTTATTCCTATAGAAAGAGGAGAAAGTCCAAAAAATAGACAATAAGTTAAGGGATTAATAAGAAAACAGCCCAAATTAAGCAAAAAATAAGAAAGAAATACCATTGTCTTCATGTCTTATATTGAAATATTGTTACCTAATCGAAAGATTATTTCCTGAAAATACTTTCGAGGAACAATAAAAATAAAATATAAAAGGTAATAGAAAATGAAGAAAACCTCCCTATACGTTGCCGTTGTCTCGGGACTAATTGCTATGAATAGCGCCTACGCTAGCCCATCATTTGACGCAGACTTCGAGATAAACACAGACATTAAAAATCAAAGTGGCAGCAATGATTCAAGCGTTAACGGCACGACATACGATCAAAACGGTCGAGTAGCGCTCAACATAGCCTCAGAACATACATCCGGTGATAATTTTATAAAGTCTAAGGGAACCTTGCTTGTTTCTACGGATGGCTCCACAGGCATCGACGATGCATTTATTCAATTAGGCAATGACTCCTTTGACGCTCAATTTGGTCGATTCGAGGCCATCAACCTATTCCCACTCGGCAAAGATACCATTGTCGAACATGCTGGTGGCGTTACAGTCTATCAAGGAAACAAAGTAAGAGGTCGTGCCGGTGACGATGGCGGTCAGATTGCCCTAAACATTAAATCTAGCGACGCTCTGTCTTTCCAACTCGCTACGATATATGGCGATGATGACGCTAACGGCGACGACAACACAGCCTTTTCAGGTATCCGCCCGACAGTGACTTACGCAACCGATGGCATGTCTATTTCAGCCGGCTTCGAACAAATAAAGTACGATGGTACATCCTCAACTAACGATGTCAGCCAGTCCGGTTTTTCCATAACAGCCAATTTCGATGTGGGTGGCGCAAACATCAACCTATCAGCTGCAAAAATGGAAGATGACGAAAGCAAACAAGAAGTCATGTCATGGGCTGCAAATATGACAAGCGGAGATTTTGGTGTTGGCATCATTTCCTCTAATGAAGACAATGCCACTGGTGATGACCCGAGCGTTCTTACAACATACGCAGCTTATACAATGCCGCTGCTAGATATCGACGCGGCGTCCATGACGTTAGCAGCTTCGTACTCTAAAGCAGACAAAGTTGCCGCTACGACAAACGACGAGACAATCGCAACCCGACTACGCTTTAATTACGCGTTTTAACGGGTAGCCTCAGGAAGCCGTGCATAATATCTTCCCCTTTTATTATTGCATCGCTTCCACACTCTAACAAAGGGGAAATGGCCTCAAACATAGCCACCTTATCGATACGTCTTCCTCAACACATCCAGCATAGCTGTCGCCGCGACAGAAAGGCTGGATCGAGACTTACACACCACCCCAACATGACGACTGACAATAGGGCCAGAAATCTGCTTACAAACCACACCTTGTTCCTCTGCTTGTTGTCGACACAATGCAGGCACCACGGCGACGCCCAACCCTTCGCTCACCATTCGTCCAACGGTGGCAAGCTGGTGAGCATCAAAGGCAACCGTAAAATCGATATTCACTTCTTTTAACGCATTTTCGATCATTGCTCTCACGCTAGAGGGGCGCTGTAGAGTAATAAAGTCGTATTTCAGTAATGCTTCCCAAGTTAAAGATGCATGCGCGTTTAACGCATGATTATTCGGTAAAATCGCGATAAACCTGTCTTCGAATAAAGGGAAGAAGTGTAATCCTTTCGTCTGATAAGGCTCAAACGCGATACCAAGTTCAACCTGACTGGCGCTCACCATTTCGACCACCGTGTCTGACAGAACATCGTCGATCGCTACTTGAATATTTGGAAACGAGTCGTGGTAGTTTTTGATCGCCTTTGGCAACAAAGACGCTGCAAAAGAAGGCATCGCGGCGATGCTGATTTTCCCCTTTTGCAAAGCAAACCTTTGACGAATTTCTTCTTCTGAATTTTGCCAATCATTTAATAGACGCTTGGCTATGGGTACGAGCGCGTTACCTTCTGGCGTCAAGGCAATGGTTCGTGTTGTGCGCTCAAACAACTTTCCACCGAGCGATTCTTCTAAGCTCTTTATCGACAAGCTTAACGCGGGTTGAGAGAGGCTGAGCTGATTTGCCGCGCTGGCAAAACTCATGGACTCCGCAACCGCTAGAAACACTTTCATTTGTTTGACGTTCATAAGCGATCTAGCTCCGCACCATTATTTTGAATTTCTTATTAATAAATAGATATTACAAAATTAACTTATCAATCTACTTAGATCAAACTAAAGCCATAAACACAAAGAATAAAAACATTGAGGACAGTAACTATGGCTGGTTTTAATAAAGTCGTGCGCTCCTATGAAGACGCTCTGAAAGGCCTAGAAGATGGCATGACCGTTCTAGCAGGCGGTTTTGGGTTGTGCGGCATACCTGAAAACCTTATCGCAGAAATCCAACGAAAAGGCACGCGCGGGCTCACCGTGGTTTCCAACAATTGTGGTGTAGACGGCTTTGGCTTAGGCCTGCTACTGGAAAAGAAGCAAATTAAGAAAATGGTGTCGTCCTACGTCGGCGAAAACGCGCTGTTTGAACAACAACTCTTATCTGGTGAGTTAGAAGTAGAGCTCACACCTCAAGGCACACTTGCCGAAAAAATGCGCGCTGGCGGCGCTGGCATCCCGGCGTTCTTCACCGCCACAGGCGTTGGCACTCCCGTGGCCGAAGGCAAAGAAATTCGCGTATTTAATGGCAAAGAGTACCTAATGGAAACAGCCATTAAGGGCGATTTCGCTATTGTTAAGGGCTGGAAAGCGGACAAGTATGGCAATGTAATGTATCGCCATACCGCGCAAAACTTTAACCCGCTAGCGGCAACCGCAGGTGTCGTAACCGTCGTCGAAGTCGAAGAGTTAGTTGAAGTCGGTGAATTGGAGCCGTCTCAAATACACACCCCCGGTATCTATGTTGACCGCGTTATCCAAGGCACGTTTGAAAAGCGCATCGAACAGAAAACAATAAAAAGCAGTGAGGTCTAATATGGCACTTTCTAGAGAACAGATGGCGCAGCGAGTCGCTCAAGAGTTACAAGATGGGTATTACGTTAATCTCGGTATCGGCATCCCAACTCTTGTTGCCAACTACATCCCAGACGATATGGCAGTGATGTTGCAGTCGGAAAATGGCTTACTGGGCATGGGCGAGTTTCCCTCAGAAGAAACCCTTGATGCCGACATGATCAACGCCGGAAAACAAACCGTCACCGCTGTCGAAGGCGCGTCTATTTTCTCATCGGCGGATTCATTCGCCATGATTCGCGGCGGTCATGTAGATCTAACCGTACTAGGCGCGTTCGAAGTCGACGTTAACGGAAACATCGCGTCGTGGATGATTCCCAATAAACTGGTGAAAGGTATGGGCGGCGCTATGGATCTGGTCGCTGGCGCAGACAACATCATTGTTACGATGACCCACGCATCCAAAAGCGGCGAATCCAAGCTCCTTAGCCAATGTAGCTTGCCCTTAACAGGAAAAGGCTGTATCAAAAAAATATTGACGGACTTAGCTTGGCTTGAGATTCACGATGGTGCCTTTATTCTTAAAGAGCGCGCGCCGGGCGTCAGTATCGAGGAGATCCAACAAAAAACAGAAGGGACACTGATTATTCCAGAGCGAGTCCCTGAAATGCTTGTCGGTTAACACATGATAAAAGTAGAAAATAGCTTGTTAACATGAATCACACACTACCTGAGACCTTTGTACAAACGACATCGCGAACAAAGCTCTCTAACTATAACAATAATGAAGGAAGCCACATATGAAAGCAGTTATCGTCGCTGCGGCACGCTCCCCCATTGGCGCGTTTAACGGCGCGCTATCAACCCTAAGCGCCGTCGAGATTGGAACACAAGTACTGTCGGGGCTACTAAACCAAACTCCAGCCCTTAGAGCACATATTGATGAGGTGATTCTCGGTCAAGTGCTCAGTGCTGGCTGTGGACAAAACCCAGCTCGCCAAACAGCGTTACACGCAGGATTAGCTCAATCCGTTTCCGCAATGACCATCAATAAGGTCTGTGGCTCAGGCCTAAAAGCCGTCCAGCTCGCCGCCCAGTCAATACTCAACGGCGACGCAAAAATGGTGGTCGCTGGAGGACAAGAAAGCATGAGTCAGGCGGCACATGTTCTACCGAAAAGCCGCAATGGTAAAAAGATGGGGGATTGGACGCTATTAGACTCCATGGTCACCGACGGCCTGTGGGATGCGTTTAACGATTATCACATGGGACAAACCGCTGAAAACATCGCATCGAAGTGGAACATTACGCGTGAGGAACAAGACCGCTTTGCCGCTAAGTCTCAACAAAAAGCCGCTGCCGCACAAGCCGCAGGGCGTTTTATTGATGAGATCCTTCCTATTTCGATTCCTCAACGCAAAGGAGAGCCGCTAAACATCACGGAAGACGAGCAAATTCGTCCAGATTCCAATGAAGCGTCTCTTGGAAAACTGCGTGCGGCCTTTTCAAAAGACGGAACCGTGACCGCAGGCAACGCCTCCACTCTAAATGACGGTGCCGCAATGGTGGTCGTTACTTCCGACGAAGAAGCTCAACGATTAGAGCTCCCTATACTCGCAACGATAGAAGCTTCTGCAAGCGTGGGCGTAGCGCCAGAAATTATGGGCACTGGCCCCATTGCATCAAGCAACAAAGCATTGCAAAAAGCCCAATGGAACATCAATGATCTAGACTTAATCGAAGCAAACGAAGCATTTGCGGTTCAAGCGATGTGCGTTAACCAAGAGCTAGGGTTGGATCAAGACAAAGTCAACGTAAACGGTGGTGCCATTGCATTAGGCCATCCTATTGGTGCGTCTGGCTGTCGAATTCTCGTTTCATTGCTGCATGAAATGCGTAAAAGAGACGCTCAAAAAGGTCTCGCTACCTTGTGTGTCGGCGGTGGTATGGGAGTCTCGTTACTCGTATCGCGTTAATATTCCGACGTAAGCAAAAGAGAAAAAGAAAGAAGAAAGCATAGAAAAAAGAGCGGTCATCGACATGATGACTGCTCTTTTCACTTACCTCTACGGGCTTCTTCTCACTCACGTATTCATTATTGCAACTGCTCTTACAAATCCTGCAGACGCTTTTTCAATCTTGTAGGGGAAACAAGACACCAAAAAGCCATGGGCAGGTAATGCCTCAAGATTAGCGAGTTTTTCCATTTGCCCGTAGCCGATGTCCCTACCAGCTTTATGACCTTCCCAAACAATAGAAGGGTCTTTTTCTTCCTGAAACCGTTTAGCCGTATAACTAAAGGGCGCATCCCAACTCCACGCGTCAGTGCCAACCACGCGCACGCCCTGATCAAGTAAAAAAAGCGTGCCTTCTCGCCCAATGCCAACTCCCGCAGAGAGATATTCAGGCTCACCGTAAATCGCGCCCGCTCGTGTATTGACCAACACAATGTCCAACGGTTGAAGCTCATGTCCAATCCGCGCTAGCTCCTCTTGTATGTCTTTTGCACTAACAACATAACCATCGGGCAAATGACGGAAATCTAACTTCACACCGCGCTGAAAACACCACTCTAACGGGAGTTGATCGATCCCCCACGCAGGTTTGCCTCCATCGGTTGTCGACGCGTAATGCCATGGTGCGTCCATGTGTGTTCCACTGTGTGTTGTGATTTCAAGGTCTTCAGCCGCCCAACCTTCTGCATCAGGTAAATCTTCCGCTTTTAAACCTGGAAACATAGACAATAGACTGCCAAGACCTTCTTGATGATCCGTATACTTTATTTTTGGACGCAACGGTGGCGGATCAGTATGTGGATTGTTGTTTAGAGTGACAGAAAGGTCGATCACTTTATGCCCCGTCAATATGCCGTTTTTTAATGCATCAAACATTTACATTCTCCTGAACAATATATTGATCAATGGCACCGAAAACACTCCCGCCATCTGGTAAACAAGCCTCCATTCGAATGCGATCACCGAAAGACATAAACGGCGTTTTTGGTTTCCCTTCTTGAATCATGTCCAATGCACGCCTTTCAGCAATGCAAGATGAGCCTTTTCGCGTATCACGATTAGAAACCGTACCCGAGCCGACAATCGTGCCAGCACCGAGCTTGCGCGTCAGTGCGGCGTGGGCAATTAAATCCGAAAAAGAGAAGTTCATTTCTTCGCCATTTGCACTCCCAAACCACTCAGCGTTCCACTCAATGTTCAAAGGCAAACAAACACGCTCGTTCCTCCAGCCATCAACAAGTTCATCGGGGGTCACCGCAACAGGCGCAAAGCTCGTTGACGGTTTTGCCTGAAGAAACCCAAAACCAGCTTGGATTTCTCGTTGAATAAAGCCTCTTAAACTCACATCATTTAGCAACAAGATAAGCTTGATATGCTGAGCCGCGTCCGTTGACGAACACCCCATTGGCACATCATCTACCATCACAGCAAACTCGCCTTCAAAATCGATATTATGATCTTCGGTAGGCAGCCTAATATCGTCACGCGCGCCTAAGAAGTCATCCGCTGCACCTTGGTACATAAGCGGTATCGTTTCCATCTCCGCCTGAGGAGGTAAATTAAACGCCTTTTGCAATAACTCACCATGATTGAGAAACGCAGAGGCATCGCACCATTGATAAGAGCGAGGTAAGGGAGCCATTACAAGACTAGAATCGAACGCAAATGCTTGCTGGCAATTGCCGTCGTTTAAATCTTGATATAAGGCTTCCAGTGGTGCTTCCCATTGCGCCCACGTCTCCATTAAACATTGCATGGTGGGCACGTGATCAATAAGACTCACTGCACTATTAAGATCCCGTGAGACTAGTACTAACGAGCCATCACGATGTCCGTTTTTTAACGTCGCAAACTTCATAGTGAGTCCGCTCTCCTCAATTCATGTTGGATTGAAAAAATATTTTTAGATTTATCCATAAGTGAGCATTCACTTCCCCTATAACTAATTTAATTAAGGAAAAGAGGAAGTGTTTAGCAAAAAATTTAGCCGCTCACTCAGAGAGACTTAGATAAAAAACGAGTACTTAGGTTACAAAACTAGGCCGTTACCTTGTCCTCTTTTACCGAGGCATTCAGCTCTTCCGTTGCCTTCGAAACAGGAAGGAACAATGACAAGGCACTTGATACAAGCAGTAAACAAGACGCCACGATGAGCCACGATGAATAGCTTCCAGATGCATCGAACATACGGCCAGCAACATACGGTCCTACGGCACCGCCGACTAAGAACACCGCATAGATCACACCATAGACAATGCCGTATATTTGACGCGCAAATAGGCGACCAATTAGGAAGGCAATCAAATCCACCTCAGCACCGATCGCAAGCCCGGTAATGACCGCACCCAATTTCGCGTACTGCGGCCCACCTAAGCCCAGCGTCAAAAATCCAACGCTGGCGACTAGGAATAAACCTGCTGTGATATACGCCGCTGAGAAGCGGTCTAACAGGAAACCGACAATCAAACGGCCGACAATAACCGAGATACCAATCAAGGACGCCACCGCTCCGGCTTGTGGTGGCGTCAAGCCACTGTCAGTAAGCATGGAGAAAAAGTGTGCCACCGTCCCCAACACAGCCAGAGCCGTGAGAAGGAAGATGGCACAAAGGTGGTAAAAACGACCATTACTTAGGAAACTCGATGCCACAGGGCTTGAATTCGATGTTGATGACGGTTCCGATTTATCTGTGTTGACTTCGGTGTCTCTAGCGCCCATCAAAAGTACGCCAATGACAGGAATACACACAGCAACCACGACACCTAAAGCGTAGTAGCCCGCTCTCCAGCCGTGTTCCGCGATATAAGGTGCTAATAGATCGGGAAGTAACATGGCGCCAACGCCAGTTCCCGTCAGAATAATACCGAGTGCCTTACCGCGGTTTGCGCGAAATGCCACAACCACCAAGCGAGTAAACGGCAGCGGCGTCGAACCCGCCGTGATCATAGACATTAAACCAATCAGAATCAGGTACGTACTGAGGTCTTGCGTAAATGCACCCAACGCGAAGAAAGACCCAGACAACAGCGCTAGTGACACCAAGCACACCTTCACGCTACCAAAGCGATCCACCAACCACCCTGTCGGGATGACCATTGCAGCGGCGCATAAAGTGCCAATTAACGCCCCGAGAGAGGAATCCGCACGAGTCCATCCGAACTCAGCGGCAAGCGGCTTCATAAAGATGCCAATGGAATAGAAGTATATTGAGCTAACGCCAACCGCAATGCCTATAAACGAGGCAAGCAATACACGCCAATTTTGTGTAAATTCAGAAGTACTCATGCAGCACCTCCAACAACACGTTGACGAACAGGGTGCAAGGCACTATTGATCTCTATTAGATCATGAGAACCCAGCTGCATTTTCATTAGAAAAGAATATTGCATATCTCTTTTTCCTATTTATTTTTGTTATAAATCGATATCCAATTTCGATAATAGGTGACTAGAATGTATTAAAAAAATCGTATTTCACGATACGAGGCATTTAGATTTTCTGATACCAATAAAAATAAGACACAAATCTAGGACCCTTATGAGATTTCACCATTTAGACCTTAATTTACTGGTTGCACTGGATGCAATATTAACGGAAAAAAACGTCACCCGTGCTGCGGACAAGCTCTGTATCAGCCAATCGGCGGCCAGTGGTTTACTCGCTCGACTCAGAGAGTTTTTTGACGACGATTTACTATTGCAGTCAGGCCGTCAGATGGTGGCAACGCCGTTTGCGTTAACACTTGAAGAGCCGGTTAAAAGAGTACTGCTAGACATCCAAACCAACATTGTTAGTGGTAAGAGTTTCTCCCCAGAAGAGTCCAATCGCCACTTCAGATTTATGGCGTCTGATTATGTGACTACTGTTTTTTTGGCGGATGTATTTCATAAGCTTAGCAGCCTCGCACCGAATATGACCTTCGATGTTTTACAGACAACCAATCACTACGACGAAGCGCTAACACGCGGAGAAATCGACTTTTTGATACAACCTAATGCCTATATGAATGAGCATCATCCGCACGAACTGCTTTTCGACGACCAATACGTCTGCGTCGTATGCGAAAATAATACAAAGGTTGGCAATTCAATCAGCATCGAAAAATATCTAGAACTCGGACATGTCGTCATTAACCTTGGAGAAAACAGAGCGCCGAGCTTTGAAGAGTCCTTCGCTCAAAAATTCGGGAAAGAGCGGCATATAGAAGTATCAACGAGCAATTTCAATACACTGCCACACCTACTAATAGGGACAAATCGTATTGCTGTAATGCAGTCACGCCTTGCTCACCTCTATTTACCGACTTTGCCCATCAAAATCCTCGACACGCCAGAATCCATTCCCGCTTTAACAGAACACATTCAATGGAATAAAGTGATGGATAATGATCCAGCGCACCGCTGGTTAAGAGAAGTTTGCTTGAAGACAATGCAGTAACTCTTTTAACTTGTGACTTGTGACTTGTGACCTAAAAAGTACGACTGACGACCTAAAAAAGCCAATTGGATACACGATCACCGCACAAACAACGCTCTCTAAAACGCTGTTTGTGCGGACGTATTTAGAACTTGTAACTCACGCCCGTGCCATAACTGATGCCGCTTTTCTGATCCGTCACCTTATCTTGCATCAATCGCGTAAACCACACAGCCTGCTTCGACAGGTTATGGTCGTAGCCCAATGTCAGTGTTTCACGTTCAAGATCTTTCGCCCAACTGCGCTCCATGGTGGTGCTCGCAAAAGACGCCTTAAACGCGCCGTTTCCAACTGGCGCTGAAGCACCAAGTTGAACAGTGTTTAAACTGTAATCCTGATCCGTACTTAAGCGCGTTCCTTCCACCTCTGTTTTACTCACTTGTCCGTAGAGTTTTACCGACTTGAAGTCATACCAACTACCTAGCTGATAAACGCTAAAGTCTTGCGCGGTAAAAGGAGGCGTAGAGCCAGCGATACTGGTAAAGCCTAGTGGGTAAGTCAATGTCGCACCACTGATTTTTTCAGCCGTCGCCATAATCGCAAATGGGAAGCCCATCATAGAGACACTGGCTCCAACACGTTCACCCGTTGTGCCTCCTTCGTCTGGCGCAGCCATAACCCCGATACTGACTTTGCCTAATTTAGGTAACGTGTAATTTATGGCGTTGTTCCATGAACTGTCTGTTGCACCGGACCCTGTAGCCATCGGCTGCGCAGGGCTTCCCACGTAGCTGTGCATAAAACTCGGACTATAAGCACTTGAATTAAAAAATGGATTAAACACAACAGTGTTAATGAAATTGAGCGAGGTTACTCGGCCCGCTTTAACCGTACCAAAGTCGCCTTCCAATCCACCCCAAGCAAACCGACTGTACAACCCTTCGTTGTTGATGCCCCTCGTTGACTCGCCTTTGTCAAATTGAATAAAGCTCGCAACTTCCGCTTTTGCCGTCAGGCTGTCGGTGATTTTCGCCTCGCCTTTCAAGCCAAAGTAAGACGTCGTCATCATATTCGAGTCCACTTGAAGCTCACTATCCTGACTGCTTAACGCTCGTGATTGAACCCCTAAATTAATCAAACCAAAATACGATAACTTACCGTTTTCGTCAGAATACAGCTCGCCAGCTTGCGCCACGCCAGACACCGCTAATGCGCCGATGACGGGAGCAAGTTTCATTTTTTTGGAAATCGATCGGGAAACAGACAGGCACGTAGGACGTGATAATGACATTGCATTTTTCATATAACGCTCCAACTTTATTATTTTTTTTGGATTATGTTTGAAGAGTTAAACGTTATCTATGTGACTAAAATAAGGAAAATCAATTATCACGATATAAGTCATATAGTTTTTTGAATATATATTTTTTTAGATATCTTTTTTCGAGCTCCTGCCAGAAACACACAACATGGCAGGATAAGCAGCAATGGTAGACATCAATAAGCCACTCTGTTTTTCCTTTACGAGATCTTACTAACACCTTCTATTTATTAAGTTTTTGTATCTTTGTGTTCTTCTCTGTTTGAGTTTTTCTGCCTATTTGTAGGCTGCATTGACTCTCATCTCAAATCAGACCTTAATCAAGATTAACTCAGTACGCGCTATCTTATTTTCTTGATTTAAGGCCCTTCCTTCCTGCAACGAAAATCAGCGTCAATCACATAAAATTTTGGGAGTAATACACGTGTCTAAAGTAAAGATTTTAGTTGTAGATGATTCAATATCATTGCGAACAATCTCGAAGAAAATTCTGTCGGGGCAAGACGATTTTAACGTTATTGGCGAAGCCGCCGATGGCGCTCAGGCACTCGAACTTCTCAAAACCGTAGAGCCCGATGTCATCATACTCGACTTAGTCATGCCCATTATGGATGGTAAAGAAACTCTCTCTAAAATCATGGAGCGCGGCCACAAAGCCAAAGTCGTGATCGCAAGCTCAGTAGGAGGTGAAGACTCCGTAGAAGAATGCCTCAAGTTAGGCGCAACCAGTTATGTTCAGAAGCCGTACGAACATGAAGACCTAGTAAGAGTGGTGCGATTAGCAAACGCCAGCTAACCCTAGCAGGAGAAATTTGAAAATGAATACAAAGTTTTTTGGTCAGTTCCTACTTGAAAAAGGCATCATCAATAGAGAACAGCTTTTGGAAGCGCTCGACGCGCAGCGAAAATCAGCGCCGCTATTAGGCGATATCGCCATTGAAAAAGAATGGATCACAGCACAGCAGGCAGCACGTATCAATACGGAACAACGCCGCCAAGACAAACGGTTCGGAGAGATTGCCATTAGTCTTGCATTATTGGACGACAGCCAAATCGGCGTATTGCTAAGCGAACAAAAGTTCCGCCGCCAGTATTTCGGGGAAATCTTGGCGGAACTGGGGTACATAAGTCGAGACGATTTAGACACTCAATTAGTCAAACATCGCCAGTACAACAATGAGTTCGCGGCACACATTGATACATCATTCGAAGATTCCGCGCTAGGCACTAAAGCCCGTGCGGTCAGCGAGCTGTTTTCGCGTTTTTATCAACGTATGATGAAAACAAGTATCTCGATTACCGATGTCTTCAATACATTACCAGAGAATAAGCAAGGTGATTTATTTTGGACTCAAACCATCCAATCGGATAAAACCTATCATTTGACGTTAAGCTTAAATAAAGAGCATGCCTGTTTAATTGCATCCAATTTTTTAGACATAACAATAGACGAGCTGGATGAACTGAGCATCGACGCCGTTTGCGAGTTTTTGAATACATTCTTAGGACACGCGTACATCAAAATTAGCAACGACACCATGCCCAAAATTCAACCGCCTCAACATCACGCAGCCCTTACCAACATGCCGATTAGTGTATGCACAACCTTGATGTTCGATAGCGGAAAATTCGCCATTGGCGTGTCTATCTCGATTGCCGAATAAGCCTAAAGACGAAAAACATCAACGTTTTCAAATGGCGTTTAAGTGCTCGCTAAGCCAAAGAGCACTTAAACGCCAACAGTCTATAGGTCTGTTTCAGCTCGTAGCCAGTCAACAACCAACATTTCAATAATTAACATTTAAATGACCGATGAGAAATTGAAATCGTGTTTGCATGCAACTAATTCCCTAGAACGACCACCTACCTTTCAATAGTCATTTAGTAAGGTAGGCAAAATGTCCATTCTCACTCAAGAACTGACCAGTACACTGGCAAATACTTCGTGCACGCAAGAGCAAATAGCAACCTTAATCCAGCAAGGTTTTTCTCAGCTGATCCGCAATGAGGATCAAACACTGGATATTGTGTATTCTCAAGCGTCACATGCTTTATGCTGCTTATACCCATTAATCAGCATTGACCCTCTGGTCGATACGCACCTTTTCGAGTTTGCCTTACAACTCAACCTACTGCCCAGCTTTAACCTAGCGGCGGGCATCGCGTACGACCCCTCGCAGAAGCTATTGTATTTGCAGTATCTCTACCAAATTCAAAACGCTCCTATTTCATTAGATGACAGCCTGACAGAACTAGATACCTTAGCGTTTCAAGTAAAGTCAGCCTTAAAGCAGCAGCAATCTAGCATGCATTGAGCAGCTTTTATCAGCCTGCTCGCCATAGCTTGCTCATACAAGTCGACCCCCCCCCGAATAACGGCCACCTTAATTATTGATAAAAGGGACCTAAATTATGCCATTGAACAACATCAATACGTCTTTTTCACATCTCAAACTGGAAATAGACACGACGTCGCATGCATCAAGCTCAAACACTCATGCTGATACAAGCAAAAGCAAATCCATGGCATCGATGTCGAAATTCTTGAACTGTTTTGCGCCAATGAACAGCACAGATAGCCCAAAGACGCCCCATTCACCGTCGACACCAGAAACGCCCGAGACACCCACAACACCTGACTACGTTGCAATGATTGGTAAAAAGCGCATACAAAACAGTGATATGAAGCGCTCGCTTGCCCAGCTAATCGACCGTTTCAATAGCTCGGACGATCCGTATAAAAGCACCGCACCGAAACCGGCAGAATTCACCATTGCTCGCTCTCTAGAGAAAAAAGACCGGTCTCTGTTCGCCCACAATGCACTCTCCGACGATGAGTTTTTGGGGCTAAACCTTTACACCTCTGCCCTGTATCGACCCATTAATCAGCACCTCAGATACGAAGCAAAAGCGGACACCGCGCCCGTTGTTGATGCCATGATCAGTGGGATGAACAAACTCGCAAAAATCCCCGATTATCGAGTCGACCAAACCGTCTATCGCGGCATAGAAAAACGAATGACGGACCAAGAAGTTCAACAGCGCTTTCAGCAGTACAGCATCTATTCCGACAGCGCGTTCATTAGCTCATCACTGGACGAAGCCGAAGCGGCTGAATTCATCGGCCCTGTTCAACTTCAAATAACGCCTGTTACGGCAATCAAAGCAGAGGAATTTTCCGACTGGCCAGATGAAAACGAAGCGATTTTCAAACCCAACACCCAATTTTTTGTTGACGACGTAACGAAAGACGACAATGGAAAAACTTGGCGAGTCAAACTGACAGAAGTCGACGACGTCATTGCGGACTTTGTAAAGAATAGATAGACAAAACGGATACGATCTATGACACAACCTACCTTGCTACTCCTAAAATCACAGCTTCAGACATTAGCGTTGGAAACCGAACACATTGCGCAAATCCTCCGTGATGGTTACCTACTGCTAGAACGAGAGGCTCTGCCTGTTATTCTCATAACAGTCACAGAAAACAAACAACAACTTCACCTTACCAGCGCACTCATGACACTGGAAAAAGACACCTCGCCGACCTTGTTTGCTCATGCGTTGCATCTGAATTTCTTACCGCAACACACCTTCTCTGCAAACATTGGCTTTGATGCTGAAAACGACCAACTGTGCCTTCGCTATTGCCACACGTTAACCAACGAGCAATACGCACTGAACAACACCCTCAACAATTTCAGTCATCTCGCCGCAAAGATCTCGTTATCGTTGCAGCAGTTTAGAGGCACGCTTCGCAGCTAATATGGTGAATATATCGACCTCTCATTCCCAGTCCATAGCTCAGTTATCGCCGTTATCGCAGGAAAAAACTGACAACGAAGCGGTATCAAAAAGCCAAACTTCCTCAAAAAACCAAACAAATACGCTCCAAAAGAATGAAAAAATCGAAGCCGCATTAGGCGATTACATCGCCAATCACCCCGCAGCAAAAGCGACGATGAATGCACTCGTAAATGGCGCTGTAAAGACGTTCACCAAAGCGCACGGTGAACACAAAGGCTGGGCAGAAGTGATGCAGGCAGCAGCGCGACCAGGAGACAGCAACCGCAACGGTAACGGTGTGCTATCCGCGCGATTTGATGTTATTGGCAGCGTCGGTTGGAATGGCCCAGCCATAAAATCAACACTAAAATCGGGCAGTCTGCGAGAACAAGGAACCCTATTCTTAAACTTGATTTTGAGCAAAAACTTCCAGAGCTTACTAAAAAACAGCGCCTCCAATGAATCATTAAAACCCGCGCTTGCCGAGACTTTCAACACAAAACTGGCACACGAAAAACAGGATAGCCTATTTAAAATGACGGGGTGGGCAGCGCAAACAAATCACTCTAGAGAACAAGTCGCAAAAGCACACTTAGCGCCAGCTGGTGCCCTTATATCAGAAGGCAAAATTAGCCAGCGCGAACTTGCCTTCCATCGACATAACGCCGTAAACCAAAGCGGAAATCAAGATAAAGTTGGCTTTAACATCCCCCCACCAAGTACCGATGAACTAAAGGTCTTGAGAGGCTATGGGAAAGACATCTGGAAAATCAAACCAGACAGTGACTTTGCCCAAAAAGCAGACCAGCATCAAAAACCTGTGATAGCTGGGCCATCAGGAAGTGCGGCGCGCTTTATGGCCGTCGCCAAGCTACTAGAACCTCATTGTCAGGCACAATTGGGGGTTTCAGATGAACGCTCATTAACGGAATTGACCCGCTTTGCGTGCTACGCCTACTTCCTCCAAGACAGCCACCACAGCATGCTCGAAATAAACTTAGGCGCTGCCGAGCAAGGCCTAGACGAACAGTGGGATGATTCACTCTACAACGAAATGTTTAGCCAACCAATTCAAGGTAAGGGCTTCGAGGTAAACACAGACATGTTGAGCGCGGTGGTGAATGATCTAAACAAGGGAGACCGACAATAGACAATCGCCAAGTACGAGCATCACTCACTATTCAATCGGCTATTCGACACTCTACTCACAGCCTGCTCGACGACTTATTCGATCATCATAATGTGGGATCATATGCGCGATCACATCGCGCTTTTCTTGTTCTAAAGTCAGTCTTCATAACACTAGAACTTCTGACATAAGCAACACAAGTACATCCTTGCTTGAACAACATACAAGTTAGTATTTTAGGCGCTACAATTAGAACGAACTCATTCAGTCCGTTAAAACAATAAAAAGAGATTTTATAAACAAAAAGCAAAAAAAAGCTCTTCTATCTATCGATAGAAGAGCTCAACACCACCATGTTATGCAAGCTTGATAAACAAGCTCACATTGTTAGGTTCTTGCTAATGTCGTTTAGACATCAAGGAAATCCATGATGCCTTCGGCCGCTTTACGACCTTCGTCAATGGCGGTTACAACGAGGTCAGAACCACGAACCATATCACCACCAGCAAAGACTTTTTCGTTGCTGGTTTGGAACATGTACTCGCTGTCACCTGGCGCCACTACGCGGCCACGACCGTCAATATTAATACCAAATTTTTCAAACCAAGGCGCTGGGCTTGGTTGGAAACCAAATGCCACAAGAACCACATCCGCTGGGATGATTTGTTCACTGCCTTCGACTACTTCCGCACGACGGCGGCCGTTTTCGTCAGGTTCACCCATTTGGGTTTCAACCACTTTAATGCCTTCAACTTTTCCATCACCCACGATCTCTACAGGTTGACGGTTAAAAAGGAACTGAACCCCTTCTTCACGCGCGTTTTTCACTTCGCGGCGAGAGCCTGGCATGTTCTCTTCATCACGACGGTACGCACACGTAACATTTTTCGCACCCTGACGAATAGAGGTACGGTTACAGTCCATCGCGGTATCACCGCCGCCCAGCACGATGACTTGTTTGCCTTTCATGCTGATGTAGTCTTCTTCGTTTTCTTCGAAGCCTAGGCAGTGGTTGACGTTAGACACTAAGAAATCGAGCGCATCGTATACCCCAGGAAGATCTTCACCGGGGAAACCGCCTTTCATGTACTTGTAAGTACCCATGCCTAAGAAAACAGCGTCATACTCTTCCAGCAAATGCTCGAACGGTACGTCGTCACCAACACTGGTGCCAAGTACGAACTCAACGCCCATTTCTTCGAACACTTCGCGACGACGCGTCATCACAGATTTTTCAAGCTTGAACTCAGGGATACCGAAAGTCAGTAAACCACCGATCTCTGGGTGTTTGTCAAAGACAACCGGCTTCACACCGTTACGAACCAATATATCCGCACACGCAAGTCCCGCTGGACCTGCACCGACAATCGCTACGGTTTTATCAACCGGTACGACGTTAGACATATCTGGACGCCAACCCAATGCAAAGGCCGTATCGGTGATGTATTTCTCAACCGAACCGATCGTCACCGCACCGAAGCCACCTTCGCCAAGGGTACACGCCCCTTCACACAGACGGTCTTGTGGACACACTCGACCACACACCTCTGGCAATGAGTTGGTCTGGTGACTCAACTCAGCGGCTTCTAAGATGTTGCCTTCGCTAACCAGTTTTAACCAGTTTGGAATGTAGTTGTGTACAGGACACTTCCATTCACAGTAAGGGTTACCACACTCTAGACAGCGATGTGACTGATCCTGTGCTTTCTCTTCTTCAAACGGTTTGTAAATTTCTACAAACTGCGCCTTGCGCGTCAGTAGAGGTTTTTTCTTAGGATCTTGACGATCCACTTCAACAAATTGAAATACGTTGTTTAAGCGCTCAGACATAAGCGTTCATCTCCTATGGCTGCGTTGTTATTCCGGACGTTGACGAGTGTTCGCTAATAGCGCGCTCAAACTCGCGGCTTTAGGCTTAACCAGCCAGAATTTACCAATGAAATCGTAGAAGTCATCTAGAATTTCTTGGCCCCATTCACTACCTGTTTCGTTCACATATTCTTGGATAACACTGCGTAAATGCGAACGGTATTCTTCGGTCAACTCTGTGCCGACTCGTTGAATCTCAACCAATTCGTGGTTGTATTTGTCAACGAAGGTACGATCAAGGTCAAGTACATAAGCAAAGCCCCCTGTCATACCCGCACCAAAGTTGTAACCTGTATTGCCCAGTACCGTGACCATACCGCCGGTCATGTATTCACAACAGTGGTCGCCCGCGCCTTCAATAACCGCATGAACACCAGAGTTACGAACCGCGAAACGCTCGCCCGCAGTACCCGCAGCGTACAATTTGCCGCCCGTTGCACCATATAGACAGGTGTTACCGATGATCGCAGAGTCTTGTGACTTGAACATTGACCCTTTTGGCGGACGAATCACAAGCTTACCACCTGTCATGCCTTTACCAACGTAGTCGTTCGCGTCACCTTCTAGGTACATGTTCAATCCACCCGCGTTCCAAACGCCGAATGATTGACCCGCTGTCCCGTTCAGTTTCAAGGTCAACGGTGCATCCACCATGCCTTGGTTGCCGTAGCGTTTAGCGATCTCACCAGATAAGCGAGCACCAATAGAACGGTCACAGTTGGTAACGTTAAATTCAAACTCGCCACCTTCTTTCTCTTCTACTGTGTCCTTCACTGCCGCCCACATCGTATCAGCGTGTGCGCCTTTATCGTGCGGTGGGTTAAACGGTACTTCACAGTACTGAGGTTTGTCCGCTGGAATCGCATCGTTATTAAGAATAGGCGATAGATCCAAGTGCGCTTGTTTCTCAGTTTCACCCGGTAGCAGTGATAGCAGGTCGGTGCGACCAATCAAATCTTGCAACTTGGATACACCCAGTTTCGCCATCCACTGACGCGTGTCTTCAGCCATAAAGCGGAAGAAGTTTTTGATCATCTCAACCGTACCAATGAAATGCTCGTCACGAAGATGCTTATCTTGTGTCGCCACACCCGTCGCACAGTTGTTCAAGTGACAGATACGTAGGAACTTACAACCCATTGCCACCATTGGCGTCGTACCGAAGCCGAAGCTTTCAGCACCTAAGATCGCCGCCTTAACCACATCTAGACCGGTCTTAAGACCACCGTCTGTTTGCAGACGAATCTTGCCACGAAGATCGTTAGCACGCAGCGCTTGTTGCGCTTCTGCTAGGCCAAGCTCCCATGGCGATCCCGCATGACGGATCGAGGTTAATGGTGACGCCGCTGTACCGCCGTCGTAGCCAGAGATCGTAATCAAGTCAGCGTAGGCTTTCGCAACACCCGCTGCAATCGTACCAACGCCCGGCTCAGAAACCAGCTTCACAGACACAAGTGCGTCTGGGTTAACCTGTTTCAAGTCGAAGATAAGCTGCGCTAAATCTTCAATCGAGTAAATGTCGTGGTGCGGTGGTGGAGAGATCAATGTCACACCCGGTACAGAGTAACGCAGACGCGCAATTAAGCCGTTTACCTTACCACCCGGAAGCTGACCACCTTCACCTGGTTTCGCACCTTGCGCTACTTTAATTTGCAGCACTTCAGCGTTCACAAGGTATTCTGGCGTAACACCAAATCGACCTGATGCAATTTGTTTGATCTTAGAGCGTCGCTCTGTTCCGTGACGCGCTGGGTCTTCACCGCCTTCACCAGAGTTTGAACGACAGCCCAGTTCGTTCATTGCTTGTGCCAATGCTTCGTGCGCTTCTGGAGACAACGCACCTAAAGACATACCTGCTGAGTCAAACCGAGGAAGGATGGTATCGATGCCTTCTACTGAATCTAACGAGATAGCTTGCGCTTTATCAGACAAACCAAACAAGTCACGCAGCATAGAAGCTGGACGAGTATTTACCAACTCAGCGTATTGCTGGAAGTCGGCAAATTCCCCGCTGCCCACGGCCTTTTGCAGGTTACGAACGACATCTGGGTTAAACGCATGGTATTCAGCACCATGAACGTATTTCAGATAGCCACCCTGCACAATAGATTTACGTGCTTTCCACGCCGCAGACGCCACTTTTGCCTGCTCTTTTTGCAGATCCGCAAAAGTTGCACCTTGAATACGGCTAGCAACGCCTTTGAAACAAGTATCAACAACGTCTTTAGATAGACCAACCGCTTCAAAAAGCTGTGCACCACGGTAAGAGGCAACGGTTGAAATACCCATCTTAGACATGATTTTCATCAGGCCTTTATTGATGCCTTTACGGTACTTACGATGGCACTCAATTGGGTCGCCTAGCACTTCACCTTTATCGATCATATCGTTCATCAAACGATATGATAGGTATGGATAGATCGCCGTCGCACCAAAGCCAAGCAATACAGCAAACTGATGAGGATCGCGTGCAAAGCCCGTATCCGCAATAATGTTTGAATCACAACGCAAGCCAACAGCCGTTAAGTGATGGTGAACCGCACCAACAGCCATTGCCGCTGGGATTGGCAAATGTGTCTTTTCAATGTCGCGATCCGTTAGCACAACGATCACGGCGCCATTACGAACCACTTCTTCTGCACTCATCTGAAGGTTGCGTACTGCTTGTTCTAGCGTCACTTCTTCAGGGTTGTAGTTGGTGTTTAAACGAGCCAAACGGAAGCGGTGATCTTCCATCGCCAACAGTCGGCTGTATTTACGCGGCGACAAAATAGGCGATGACAAAATAATACGGTTGGCATGCTTCGGCGTTTCTTCAAATAAGTTACGCTCAACACCGACACAGGTTTCCAACGACATCACAACCGATTCACGTAGTGGATCGATCGGTGGGTTGGTCACCTGAGCAAACTTCTGACGGAAGTAATCCGTCACAGGACGCGTTTGACTCGACATGACCGCCATTGGCGTATCATCACCCATCGAGCCAACGGCTTCGTGTCCGCTTTCAGCTAATGGACGGAAGATTTGATCGCGCTCTTCAAACGAAACCTGGAACATTTTCTGGTAAGTTTGCATTTGCTCAGCAGAGAAAGGAACAAACTCCATTTCATGCTCTTGCAAAAGTGATTCAATACGAATCGACTCTTGCTTCAACCATTTACGGTAAGGGTGCGCTGATTTAAGTTTTTCGTTGATGTCGTCTGTGTGAAGTACTTCACCATTTTGCGTATCAACCACCAACATCTGACCCGGTCCGACACGACCTTTAGACACAACGTCTTCTGGTTTGTAGTCGTAAGTGCCGATTTCAGATGCAAGCGTAATAAAGCCATTCTTGGTAATCACCCAACGTGCAGGACGCAAACCATTACGGTCAAGCATACAGATCGCGTGACGACCATCGGTCATTACCAAACCGGCTGGGCCATCCCAAGGGTCCATGTGCATAGAGTTGTACTCATAAAAAGCACGCAACTCTGAATCCATGTTTTCAACGTTTTGCCAAGCAGGTGGAATAATCAAACGTGCGGCACGGAAGATATCCATACCACCGGTCACAAGCACTTCCAACATGTTATCCATGGAAGAAGAGTCAGACCCTGTCAGGTTAACGATAGGTTGCAGATCATTTAGCTCAGGAATAAGAGGAGAGCTTAGTTTAGAAGCACGCGCCAACGCCCAATTACGGTTACCTTCAATCGTGTTGATCTCACCGTTGTGTGCAACCATACGGAATGGCTGAGCAAGCGGCCAACGCGGTAACGTATTCGTAGAGAAACGCTGGTGGAAGACACAGATTGCAGTCTGAAGCTTTTCGTTTCCTAAGTCTTTATAGAACGAAGGCAAATCTTCCGGCATCATCAAACCTTTATATGACAAAACGCGGTCAGACAAAGAACAGATGTAAAAGTTTTCGTATTCAGAAAGTGCGATTTCCGTTTTACGACGAGACACGAACAAACGGGTTGCAAAGGTACGAGCATCCATACGGTTGCTGTCGACAAACACTTGTTCAATACGAGGCAAACAATCTAACGCGATGCCACCAAGGCACGCAGAGTCCGTTGGCACTTCTCGCCAACCGACGACTTTTAAGCCTTCTTTTTCAAGCTCTTGGGTCAAGGTATCACGTTGCTCAATCGCTAACGCTTCATCTTGATCAAGGAAAACCATACCGACGCCATATAGGTCGGACAACATATGATTGAATAAAGACAGCGCTTCACTGCGCAAGAATGCATCGGGCTTTTGAATCAAAAGACCACAGCCATCACCCGTTTTGCCGTCCGCGGCGATCCCACCTCGGTGTGTCATGCAAGTTAAAGACTCAATTGCTGTCTTCAATAGCTCATGGCTAGAAGTGCCTTCCATATGAGCGATCAGACCAAAGCCACAGTTGTCTTTGAACTCACCAGGACGATAAAGACCTGTATTCATACACCAACTCCCACTGTAAAACGTAAAATTAGAAAGATATTTAGAAACTAGTAGGGAAAAAACGAACCAAAAAAAACGTTTTTGCCTTTGTTAGGATATTCGTGTGGGCCTACAGAGAGGCTCTAAGTGACGAAATTTACCCACACTTCCCTTTTAAATTGGCACTCATCTTAACTCGCGACCACCCCTTGCTCAAATTTGACACCCGTGATTTCAAGTCAAATTCAAGGTAAATTAAACCCAATTCACGCGTTTTACATCGCTGTTGGAGTATTTTCTGTCGTGTCGTTTTTTTTCAACAGAAAAATCCTCTGAACATTGCGATTTTTCAGTAAAATATGGTGTTTTTTTCTATTTTCTCTCAATTTTATCAAAAAAGTACGATTTAGAGTCCGATTTCGCACTAATAGAAAACAAAAATATTCTTTAAAATCAAAGACTTTATGTCTAAATTATGGTTTTAGACGATATAACTCTTGGACAAAGTTGCGTGAAAATAACCGAATATCCAAAGGCAGAACAATTAACTAAGGAAATCACAATGTCTAGTAGAGTCTACTGTGTTGCTCAATTTTTACCCAAATCAGGTCAAGAGAAAACCCTCTTCAAGGTCTTGCAAAGCTTAGAACCGAACACACTTAGAGAAGATGGATGCATCGAATACCGAGTTACTCGACAAGTCGCCAGCCCCTACGCAGAAGGAAAAAGCTTCCCCATCGCCTTCCAAGAAATCTGGAAAGACATGGCAAGCTTTGAAGCACACTGTAACCGCAAGGAAATCGGCGAATTTTTCCAAACCTACTGCGAGGCAGACGACGGCTTAGCAGAAGACTGGAATGTCTGCATTTATACCGATGAGCCAGAAGAATTCGACGCACCCGTGTTTGCGTAGTTTTTTGAGATAAACAAATTAGAACAACTTAGGGTCGGTACTGAATCTATTATATAATTTAACCCATTGCTTTTACTGAAAAATTTTCAGATCCCTTCCCCTTACCAAGGGGAAGGTTAGGATGGGGTCAATTACTAACCCTAGTTTCATCTGCCCCTAATTTTCTGAGACATGACATTAAAAAGTGATACTGGTCAAACAATCATCACTTTTTTATGCAAACAATCATTTCCCCCTTATATATTAGAATTTACTAATATTAAAGAGAGGACAGTTCCATGATTCGCAGAAAACCCAACATGACGTTTCATCCAAGCTATTGGTTCAGTTCTTTAGGTGCTGGCGGTACGGCGGTAAGTTTTTTTATGTACCTGATGTGGATGGTACCTCATAAAAACACACCAATACCGACATTTGCGGATTGGAGTACTCAGTTAAATGAAGGTGGTTTTATGGCCGCCCTTACGTTTGCCTCATTAGTAGGGATTATTGTGTTTTCCATACTCCATTTTGCATTGTTGTTTTGGAATATCGCCGAAAGTACCGCGTTCAAAAAAGACTTAAAAGCACTCGTTAATACACCCGCTGAAGTACAACTTATGGCCATCCCTGTCACCTTCGCCATGACAGTGAACGTGCTGTTTATTCTCGGCGCTTTATTTATCCCTAATTTATGGGCTTCCGTTGAGTTACTTTTTCCCGGTGCAATTGCCGCATTCGCGTTAATTGGTGTTTACGCTGTACGTATCTTTGTTCAGTACATCTCCAACATGGTACGTAGTGGCGGTTATGCAAGTGTCGATCATAATCACCTATCCGCCTTAGTAAGTGTATTTACGTTTTCTATGTTATCGGTGGGATTCGCGGCCGCTTCGGCTATGTCTCATATTGCGATTACAGCTGCGATTGCAACGACATTGAGCATTGCATTTTTCGCCTTCGCGTTACTCATTGGCATTATTGTATTGAGTCATGGTATCAATGCGATTATGAAGCACGGAATCGCTGAAGCCGCTTCTCCTAGCCTATGGATGCTGATTCCTATTTTGACGGTATTGGGCATTAGTTGGGTACGTTTATCCCATGGGTTAAACCACCACTTTGGGATTGAGAGCAGTCCGGGTTCTCTCTTCTTACCTCTCACCGTTATTTTCATGCTGCAATTAGGGGTTTTTACATTAGGTTATAAAGTCATGAAAGCCAATCATTATTTGACGTATTATTTATACGGAGATAAAGAAAACCCTATCAGTTTTGGATTAGTATGCCCCGGTGTCGCTTTGTTTGTAATGGGGATGTTCTGGTGGCATATCGGTTGGGTAAAAACAGGAATTATTGAGCCTTTTAGCCCTGCCTATTGGATTGGAATAGGTGTCCTGTTTACTATTCAGGTCATTACTATTAGCGCCTTACTCAAACTAATCCGTAAACTACTACGTCACCCAACACCGACAAAAGTGGCCCATGTTTAATTCGAGCACTATTTTCAACTGGTCTTGAGACTCTCTCAAAAAATATAGATCAGAATATTAGCTAAAAAAGGGAACGTTCATGGCTCTTGGCAATCAATGATTTCGCAAAAAAATCACCGCCAAAGTCATGAATGCAGCCTCTATATCAGAATTAGATAGGCTCAAAATGGTAACCAAAGTTAGATACGTCTTCATGAAATACGTCCGCAACCAGCTCCTTACCAAAATCAGAGTAATACTCGCTATAATGAAGATGCTTTGAGCCATTTACGTTTTCTTCGAAAGGTTTCATGACATTCACTTTTGACAGAAATTTGGGGATATCCTGAGCATAGTTTTCAAATCGGCCAATCTCATCTACAAGTAAATTACCGTCATCATCAATTAATTGCTGCCACTGGCTAAAAACCAATCGATTTCCACGACATCCTCCGATTTTCTGGGTCGACACCGCCTCCAAAAATTCATCAAACTTTCGCCAATGGGGAGAATCCGGTAAGGCATTTAATGCGGCGCTGTTCAGGTCAAATGATGCATCAGATAAAGCCATCAAAGCGTACCAAGAGACTAGCCTCTCCCAGGGGTTTCGAACCAATGTAAATTTAAAAAAAGTATCGAATTCTTCCCCTAGAATAGCTTTGCCTTCTTTCATAGATAAGTGCTGTAAACGTACCTGTTCAACGTCTTTAACATGTCGTTTTATATGTTCGGTCAACGACGTCCCACCGGTTCTTGAAACATGACAGAAAAGAAAATTGTGTTGGCGTGATATGTACATATAACTTCCTTCGGCTTAGGCTGGTAATCCTCCCCTTTTTAATGCCGTTCAAAAGTAGACGTTAAGCGGCCATTAGAGGTGGCTTACCTCCGTTGGCAGTATGTGGCCTTTCATAATTGTAAAACCATAGCCACTCTGTTGCATAGTCTTAGACTTCTTCGAGCGTATCAAACAGGTGTTTACTGACCCAGCCATATCTCGCTGTTCGATTGTAACGCTCAATATACGCATTTTGTTGACGGTTACACGGTTGAATATAGTCTATTCTGATGCCTTTCTTTTTAGCCCACTTACCGAACTCATGACTAATAAACTCCGGGCCGTTGTCGCAACGTAAGCGTACGGGCGGATTACCGGCTCATGTGCAGACAAAAAATGCGCCACTTATGCTTGAGTAAATGTCGAGAGATCAGCGACCCATTGGAGGTATTCTAACGTCGCGACATAAAGTGTCCCTTTAGCGTCCAAGTCTAAAGACATCTCGATTTTCTTCAACGCATGAATAGGAAACAGTTGGTTTAGATACAGGTTTGGAAGACTAGCTTTTACAATCAGCCAACCCAAGCACTGACAGGAATTAACTAGAAAGTAACAGAACAATCCCTTCTCGAGGTCTGTCATATAAAGGTGTTGATCGTTATTTATAAAACAGCGGCGTCAAGATCTACTCATTAAAACACCAAGTACCATCTTCCGTTTTTCCCTTGGCTCTTAGAAAATACAAAAACAATTATGCTTTACGATATCGAGTGTCTAGGGAAGGCACGAATAAGTCTTATGAGCTTCAGTCTTATCAGAGAAACAGCCTATTAAGGCGAGAGTGAGCAGGAATGTTAATACCTTTCAATCACTCTTAACAAAGATAGGCTGTTTCTCTGAAAGACCCAGAAGGCGTAGGCTAAACTCTCTTTAATTCTTTGTTCACTTTCTTGCCAATATGCTCGATATTGGACGGCGAAACTTACCTCAAATAAAGAAGCGTTATCCACACGCTGAAGCCAATGGACTTATTCACACCTTCCCTAGAGAAAAGTAACGTAAAAAAATCAATGACACACTTTGAACTTAAGCTTCGATAAGAGACCTTTGGGTTACTTTTATACTTTCCTGTTGCTTGATAAATGCGTTATATTCAGAAAGCAATAAAATCATCGTAGAAACAATAAATACAAAAAAGAAACACCCCCAAAAACAAAACAAAATTTATAATGTTTAAAAAAACTTTCGTAAAAAATATTGTTATTCGTATTAGTTGATGCCATTACTGTAGTTAATGATACTGGTGATAACAATTGAGCATTCACAATCATAACAAGCCAAGCAATACATATTTGCTCTTCAGTAAATCCGGCATCTAACATTGGCTGAGAAAACAACAAACTAAAGGAAATAAAAAGTAATAAAGGATGAATAAGAAAGACACTCAAAATAGGCACTAAGAAAATAGGAAAAATCAATATAAAATCATTACCAAGAAAAGAAAGAACTTCGTATGGATTTACTGATTTTAGTATTGGGGATATAGAATAGCTAACACTACCAACTCCTATGAAGAAAAGAACTTGCCGCCATATAGAAAAGAAAGCTTCAGATACTTTAAAGATAGTACGCCATTGCAAGAATAATGAAAAAATAATAAAAAACAGTGATTGCTTTAACAAAAAGCTTCCATTCAAAAAAAGTGAAAAAACATACATATAGAAAACATTCAGAAATGCCAAAAACAAAGAGAAAAGCAAAATATTTAAATTGAAAAAGGAAAAAGGTGTCTTTTTATTATCCAGAAATATTATAAAAAGACATAAAGGTAGCCCAATCAAAAAAACAGAGAAAATTGAATCAAATTCATAAAAATCAAAAACATAACCAGATGCTAATGTTGTAGGATATATAAGCATACTCGAAGTTAATCCTCTTGATATTTTTTTTGTCTCAATAGGTCCCTTAGATAAAGCTTTAAGAAATGACGAAACACCTAACCCAAAAGAAAAAGCACTTAAAAAAGAGATTATTTTTGTCTCAATTGAAGAAGATTTAGCTTGATCAAATTCCATTTTTTGAAAAAGCCTTCTGTTGATTAAGGATAACTTCAAAAAGCTAAGTGCTAATATATAAACAATAACACTATCAAGAAAAAAAGCTCCTTCGATAGTTTTTTTATAGAAAGAATCAATTCCATCGCTTAAACTAAAATTAAAAACAAAAGATAATATTAAAAAAACTATCCCCATACTAGAAAGGTAGTTAACAATTAAAAATCGAAACATAAAAACCAAAATAATTAAAAGAAAAAAAGATCAAGAAACAACATTTTCTTTTGATGACAATACATCAAGATAAATTTTATTTGCTAAAAAATTACTATCCATCAAAAATGTCGATACCATACCTGGCCTTCCAAGAACCAATGTAAAATATTTAGGCCCTTCGGATGATAAACCAATAGCATGAAAATTTTCGCACGGTTCACCATTAATATCAATTACTCTATGCTGTGAATCAATATCAAGCCCTCCATATTGGAAACCGCCATTATTAAAAAATCTAAACTTTTCTTTTAAATTATTAACCAAGGTATCTTTTCGCTCATTAAAATTTATCGTGGGCATTCTAGCTTTTATCAGATAATCAATATTCTTTTCTTTTTTATCATTATTAAATTTTTGAACTAACTTAAAACCGTTTTCTGTTTTTAATACTGTAGGGTTAGCAGCAGTAGAGACTGAACATAACCCAGCTTTAATAAGTGCTTCGAGTTGCATCAGCCTTAGATATGGAGGCCCAACACAAATCTTATTAATTATTGGCTGCCATTTATTTATTAAAACCTTGTGTGACTCTGGATTTAAGGCAGAATAATCTGTAGCGACTCGAATAACATCACGTAAATCTCTTACGACATCCTGACAAAATTTATAAGGATTTTCAAACTTACCATCAAGTGATTGAGAATAGTCTAACTTTAACAAAGAGCAAAAACTTTCAACGAATTTTTTTTCATCATTAAAGTCCAATTTTTTCTCTGGATGGAAGAAATAATCCGTATCAAGAGCACCCTCTCCTCCTTGTTGCATATATGCAATTTGCAACTCAGTAATTAATAAAGGTAAAACATCGAGTTCAAAGTCAAGCTTACCTTTTATTTTTTTCATATACTCAATAGATTCAGTTTTAAAAACAATCGGCTTGTAAATGAAAGATGTATTAGCGTTATAGGCACGGCTTGAAAGAAAAATCCCAGATCGCGAAAAAATATTTAAAAAAGGCTCATTTCCTGAAGCAATATACTCTAAACCACCATCAGAAGACGCCACAAACTCTCCACCGCGCCCTTCAGTCAAACTACTAATAACATCAAAAGCAGTCAATCCCATTCCTTGAATGCCGACCTCAGATCCGCTTGGTATTTCGTGCATTTTTTCTGTAGAAAAAACAAAGTCAAACACTCTATCATTTCTAACTTCCATATCTTCATGACCACTACAAATTGTAATAGAATCAACCTTGTAATTATCATTTTTTGTTTTGATCGAAGCTCTACCAAAACTCGAATCAATATCTATCACTTCCTCATTAATTTCGAAGAATGAAATACCCAATTTTTTTAATCTGTTTATTTGAAAATCGTAAAAATAATTTAAGTATTCACCCAAAACACTTCTAGAAGGATAGTCTGATTCGCCAATAGGTTGTTTTTTTATCTGAGTATGCCACTCATAAAAACAAGGGCCAGATTTCACGGGGCCAAACGATTCCATTTCATCCCCGTAAAACATAGTTATTTGACTGGCGATAGTATTTGCCAATAACCCTTTAGGTAGATCTTTTTTATGACAACCTGACCCAAATTCTTTATTCTTCTCAAAAAACAAAAATGAAATATTAACTTTATCTTTCGAGTTCTCTATATATGTAATCATCCTCTCAAGTAAAGAGGTACCTCTTGGCCCCATACCGACAATCGCAATTTTTTTCATTTTCAATCCTTTATTGAAACAAAAAAATTATAATCTATTTATTCATTTAAAAGCGGTGCTTTCAAAGCTACTTCTAGATGAAATTCTCTCACACCACTTTGATAACTTAGGATAATTATCATTTATTTTCATTTCAGGAATACGAAACAATATATAGCTCAGGGATACTGCAATAGAAATATCTCCTAATGTAATGCTTTCCTCATGAGAATATTTTTCTATATTTTCTTCAAGTTGCCCTAGTGATCGACGAATTCCATTAAATCGCCTTAAATTCAATATTGAATTATCAAGCTCTCTACCCAAATATTTTTTGGAAATGACTATTGAAAAGGCGGCATCCATTATACCTTGACCTAACCCCATAAGATAAAACACATTTTCTTTATATTTATTAGGTATAAGCGAGGGAGTTTTTTCATCAATGGAGTCTAAATAATTGGCAATTATTATCGATTCATTTATTGCCAAACCTGATTCTAAAACCAAGCTAGGAATTCTTCCTAATGGATTTATTTTAAGAAAATTTTCATCATCACTCCAAGGATCACACCAAACAAGATCTACCTTTTCAGTCATTTCTTTCTCTAAAATCAGGATCCTAACCATTCGAGCATAAGGTGATGTTTTATTTGAAAATAACTTCATATTAAAACCTGCAATTAAATTATCGAAAAATTGAAAATAGTTTAAAGCCAACCACATAATTACTCAAAAAGGCTAGAAAAGCACCAATGAATAACGCAGCACTGCCAATGTAAAACAATAAATAATAACTCCCCATATTTTCATATAATGCAGACATAGCATAGCCAGACAAGGCCTGAGCAGTAGAAAAAAACGCAGTAGCGTATCCCCATAAACGCTTATAATTAATGGCATCAGACAGTTCAGAAATACGCCCAGAAGTTAATGCCACAATTCCTGGAACCATGGCGCCAACCAAAAAAGAGGATAAAGTTCTACAAATAATTGATATAGAAAATATAGGTATTACAATAGCTAGAGCTTTAATTATAAACGCAATATAAAGAGCAGAATGCCAACCAAACTGCTGACTTAAGCGCCCTGCTATCAAGGGACCAAAAATGGCTCCTACACCGAAAACAGTCCATTGTATTGATGCAACATCTACTCCTAATGCCTTTTCTCTTGCTAAATAGTCAACCCAAAATAGGGTATGAGGAATAAAGCCAATGGCATCCAAAGCATAGGCTAGCACTACAAATAGTACGGCTAATTTGACGTTACCTTTAATGCCTTTAGTAGAATTTGTCTGCTTTTTTTCTGTCGCTATACTTGAGGGAAGCTTAATAAAATTACGGTCACTTACTACTCCAGATAATAGACTAAGCAAACCAAGCATGAACCAAATCGAGGACAAACCAAACTGAATAGATAATGGCACTATCAGGGACGACAAAATAATACCAAAGCCAATGCCCATAAATATATATGAACCAATTTTGCTACGACTAGCTCCTGGGATAGCTAATAATGCAGTTGCGGGGCCTACAACCATGAGTATGGCGCCACTAATACCTGCGATTAATCGCCAAGTGAAAAACCATATATAACTGCCCGGTTGAGCACAAAGGAAGAAGCTTAAAGAGATTGCAGTAAAGCATAGAGCCATTAATAATCGAGGTTTGATATATAAGGAAATATAATGTGCAGCCAGTGCGCCAATTAAGTAACCAACAAGATTCGCGCCACTTAAATAGACGGAAAAAACCTCATTAAACCATCCTTGATGAACTAATTCTGGCAAAAGTGGAGTATAGGCAAAGCGTGAAACACCTATTCCAGAAAATGTTGCCATACCTCCCACTAGCAAAGCAGGCAAATATTTTTCTAACATAGCCCTATCCATAGCTCTATCTCTTTCCTTGCTCACGATAAACAAAAAATTCGCTTCATTATAGTGCCAAAACAAAACAACAGCACCATATCGGTACACACATTTATATTCCCATACACCCAAGGTGTCAAGCTGATTTTAAATCAGTATAGAAATTAGAATCATAATCAATCTATCTATAATTTTTTTCTAATATCGAGCTAACAATAAGTCAACCGCTACTAGGATATCAAACGTCAACTACTTTATGAGGTTATCGTAAATTAACTTGGCCGCTTTTTTCGGTAGATTTCATAGCGCGCTTTCTGCAATAACTCTCTCCTTCTAGTCTATAAATGTCAGATTGATACGAGCCACCCATAGCTTTAGGAGCGAGTTCGATAATTCAGTAATGTCAAATAGCATAGTCAAGAATGAGGAAGATAAGCGTCTAGTAAACTACACATAAGCATCTGATTTCGATTTACATAGAGTGATGATTTCTTTGGTCTAAAGAATGATTGTCTATGTTTACCTCCTCTCCCCAAGTTTCTATTATCTTGATTTGTGGCTCAACCGATATGCGTAAAACCATTGATAGCTTATGTGGCCGTACACGTAATCGAATGTTGAGAAACACTGCGAATAACGAATACGTTTGTATCGAAAGCGCTGGCCGCGGGTGCTACCTTCAAATCACGCACAACCACCTTCAAACAGCGCACAATTATCTTTAGACGACCTGCTAGAAGCACAAAGAACAGCATTGCATAATAACCAACAGAAAAAGCCAGCAATGGCATGAATCTGGACGAGCCTATGGGTTACAAAACCTCGGTACCAACGCCTGCGTTTCGAGAATCATTATCATCCGATTCGATTACCACAACGCCAATTGAGCTCTCACTGAATTCAGAGCTAGCCTCATCAGAAAGGTGGCCAGCTCAATTGACACCTAGCACGATATAATTGGGTAACAGCTAGGGAAAAATGCCTCAATTCTGTTTTCCTGCAACTCGTAGAGTATCCAAAACAAGTTACGAAGTGATCTAACACTTAAAGACTATGCGTTGCGCTATACCATCAAGGGCACTTCTGGGTCAGATGAAAATTAGTCCTTTTTTAATCTCTTTTTCTTCTGCCCCCAATTTATTTAGCCTTTTTCAGTCATCTCAAGAAAAGCGCTATGGGTTTCTCGATAAGCGGGCCTTTGACGGATCCGGTCGACGTAGGCAGCGACTTTAGGAGAGGGCTCCATCCACTTAAAGACCATGGAAAAGTCGAGTAAACCACCAAACACCACATCCGCCGCGGTGAATTGTTCACCCAGCGCCCAACCTGCTTCTGGCGTCATGGATTCTATTGTTTCCAACACACTGGGCATATCCCCCCAACCTGCCGTTGTCGGTTCTGGATGCACCAACCCGCAAACAGAAAGTGAAAACATAGGCTCAATGGTGTTACCTGCAAAAAATAGATAGCGGTAATACGCACCTCGATCAGTGGAATCAATGGCAGGCGCAAGCTTCTTTTCAGGGAATTTATCGGCAAGGTACGCACAAATAGCAGACACTTCCGTCACCACCGTATCGCCGTCCATCAACGCTGGCAACTTGCCCATAGGGTTGATGTTCTTGTACTCGGCTTGGTGATTCTCTTTAGTTGTAAAGTCGATGAACACTCGCTCATGCTCTACCTTCAGTTCTTTCAGCATCCAGTCTGTTGTGATGGCTCTACTCATAGGGTTGTAATAGTGCTTCATGTTTATACTCCTTTTACGCGTCATAAAGTTAATAGATGGAAGCTTTCCACTGATTTGAAGTATATGGATATTTATGCCATTTCATGACATATTTTATCTATGATAAATACCAGCTTTGAACAACGAGCCGAACGGCGTAATCGTCTCATCGGCCTACTTCGCTCCGAAGAATATTGGAAGACATCAGACCTGCGTGAGCAATTAGGGGTAAGCCAACGAACCTTAATGCGTGAGCTGGCTGAACTGAAAAAAGCGGGCTACCCCATTGAGTCAGATAGGGGGCGAGGTGGTGGCATTCGACTAAACGGCCGATGGGGAATCGATCGATTAAATTTAAGCCATCATGAGGTCATTGAATTGATACTTTCTTTGGCCATTATGGAGTCTCTGAAATCCCCGCTTCTTACAAGCAATTTAAAAGCGATCAAACAGAAACTGTTCCAAGCCTTCCCTCAAGAACAACGCAATGCCGTCAGTAATATCCGTAAGCGCATCATGATTGGCGACAACGCAGGCGCCAATACCGTATCACGCTACACAGAACCCGCTCAGGCCTTATCCGAGAGCATCGCAGAGGCGTTTTTACGGCAAAGATGTCTGGAGATTGATTATCAGTCTGACTCAGGGGAAAAAACAACGCGTGTGATCGAAGCGCAATACATCTTATTAAATTGGCCTATCTGGTACATCACTGCTTGGGATCATCTTAGATCGTCCTCTCGAATGTTTCGAATAGATCGAATCCAAAACGCTCGGATGGTTGACGGTTACTTCCAACTTCGACCAATAGAAGAATTTATCGGTGCGTATACGCCATATTATAAAAGCATTTAACAGGGGACTTTATCCTATCCACTCATCTATAGACGGGATAACTAACACCTTATGATAAGCAGTTGTTGGTCTAAGTGGACTGAATCATTTTTTTCAGCAGTTTTTCACAGGCAGTTAAAAGCAATGGTTCTAGATCTTTGGAAACAAAAATCGGCTTGTACCTAAAGACTCCCCTCAGGCTTAAAACGCCCGCAAGGTATTCACCCCAAGGCATTTTTACGGTTACCGAATAAGTTTTCTTGGTGCGTTGACTCTTTATGTAATAGAGCCGAGACTTAATCTGAACTTTTGGGCGCCAAAAGATAGGTAATGAAAACGGTGGTGTCATTGTGGAAGTGAACTCAGCTCCTTGCACTTTGGCTATCATCACGTCCAAGCCTAGGTCATTACCCTCAGGCTCATACACAGAACTAACAGGCGGAAGCGACGAAAAAACGCTCTCCACGATCACTTTGGCTTCATAATCTAGCTTCTCAGATTTAAACCAACCTTCCTCATCTGAGCGTTTCCACTCCTCTCTTGGCACTGCGACAATTGACGCCATAAAAACGCGCGGTTTAGTAGGCTTAAATATCTTAGATAGCATATGAATACAGCTCCCTTATTTATAGAGTCCCTGCAAGATAAAGGCCTCGCATTGTTTACGCATCCCAGAGTTACTTATGATTAAAACCTAACAAACTTGTTAAATGCCACATTAGAGACAGCTTCTTAGGAGATGTCTTCATATTAAATTTCAAAATCCACTTTTAGGCTATTACCTTCTCAACTAATTGCTCACGACTTGTGACCGTTGCATATTCTCCGTGTAGATTTGCAAGAGACATCGCATGCACCTCATCAGCACTGCGTGCTAAGCCAAAATAGTCTGGTTTAGCAAAGGTAAAACAAGCATCGTCTACCACGTACACGGTATAGCCAAGGCTGCCGCCCGTTCTTGCGGTCGATTCCACTGAGTTGTTCGTTGCCACGCCAACCAAAACGATCTCATTAACACCAAGCTTTTTCAGTTCATCATCCAAGCTATTGTTAATAAACGCACAAGGAACCGATTTTTCAATGGTTGTCTCCCCTTCTAATGGCAGAAATGCTTCCTTGAATTCGAATCCTTCTTGATCTGGCCAAAACACAGATTCTCTTTGTTTAGATCGATGTTTTACATGAAAGATCGGCCAGCTTTTCTGACGCCATAGAGACAACAAACTCGAAATTTCAGTTTCAGCAGTTGGATTGTTTCTCACGCCTAATTTGGGATGATCAATTCCCTTTTGCTGATCGATTAAAATTAATGCATGCACGTTACTTATTCCATAGTAAATCCAACAATTAAGGGGCTTACAGCAAAGCCGCCACAGTAATAAACGCCTGTTGAATTGTCGTGTCTTATACAGGACGCACTTATTATCGAATTTAGGAGCAACTTACTCATCCTTGAGTAGGTTATTTGAGATTAATGAGTTAGAAATTTGGCGTCAATAAAGTTATGGGGGGCCTGTATAGATTTCATTATTTCTTTTTAAGCTCCACAACTTTCGGTGTATTTTCGAAGCCTTCTATTTCGTACTCATAAGGCTCGTAACCTGAAGCAGTGACCCTAACCTCAGCCCATATTCTGATTGCGGAAAATGGGATTGGCGTCCATACCCGCATGCGACTTACTTTGAAATTACCTTCATTGTCTGTCGTCAACGATTTAGTTTTATTGTCTAACGTCTTATGAGTAACTTCGATATTCGCTACCACGGGAACACCGTTACTGTCTCGCACCACCCCTTCGACTTCGGGACTAATTGAAATAACTGCACACCCAGAAAGAGACAGCAGTAATAAGATTATAAATAGTCGATTCATGATGTATAACGTCCAGCACAGCGGAAAGTGGCTCCGATACCGCCCCTTGTTATTGTTAAGAGCCGACTGTGAATACATTATAATGATATTTGACTGGCTCATTGTCTTACCCCCAGTCTTTAATTAATAACGAGCTATCCAAATACATTGGTAACTCATAGTCAGTTTTTAGGTTTTTGGGAATAACCCTAAATTTTATTCTTGATTCAAAGTACAAATAGCAATCTACACACTGTTCTACCGCCACAATCTCAACCTTTAACCCCACTGGGAAATTCGTTCGCGACTTTACAAATCTGTTGGCAGCTCCCGGAGGTAAAGAATACTGGGGCCTGTACAGTATGATCTTCTTCTGTCCATCCATGAAAAATAACGTCTTCGTTTGACGTAAGCGCCAATCCGACCGATTCAGAGTATGGTGTGATATTACTTACATCCTCAAAACTAACAGTGCCGCAACCTGTAACAGTAGCCATCGTAATTATGAATATTAAACGAAGCACGATACGCATTAAGGCCCCTAAGCGCCCAAAGCCGCGACAGTGACGCGGTCCAGCCCGAAGGGCGATGCAGCCTTAGCTTGTTACACCGTTTGTATTGCCCATAAATATGCCAGCCCTAGAGAAATAACACTAATTAGCGACACTTTAAGTAATTGCGTCCTGCGCTTTACCGCAACGTAAGCTATTAACCCTAAGTTGCCAACTACGAGATACGGTATCACAATCCCAAATAATATGGCATTGGGAAAAGCCCGATTAACGCCGCTGTAAACGAAAGAATTACCGTAAGTGCAAGAGCTAAGGGCAATAACCAAATTTTCTCGATAGTTTTATTCATTCTCAATTAGACACCTAACGTTCATCTAAACTGCCGTAACGGATTTGGTTGTTTTGCATTAACGTAGCGAACAAACACAAAACGGGAAACGCAGTGAAGGTCGGTTTGAGCCGATTTTATACGTGCTCGACAGCACAATAGGCCTCTTTACCAACTTTTAAAATTGCGTATAAAGAAACAGCACAAAAACCAGTTAAAAGCGTTGCTTCCACTCCAAGAACACTACCTATAAAGGCCGATATTATTGCGACTATAGACTTAGTTCCTTTTTCGCCTTCCAGCATTAACTGCTTACGCAACTTCAAATATTTTTCATCATCCGTACATATTATTGTACAAATCTCACTCTTAACAGCCTCCCAGTATTTTTTGGGGGGTCTAGACTCTAGCTCATTTTTTGTGCGCTCAATTGCTCTCGCTTTATCTTCCGAGCTCGCTAAAGGACTAGCCATGCCTTCTCGGTACAATAGAGATGCTGCCGTCTCGATATCATCAAAGAAAACAAATAAGGCAGGAACCATATATTGCAATTCCGATTTGTCAATTTTCTCAATCCAGTCCATTATGTCCTCCGTGTTCACTTACGTATAACATTTTATTTATAGGCATACCCAACCACACAGACATGATTTCGACCTAAACTCTAACACTTTGATGTAAATGAAATTTTAGCTTCTCAGAAAAACTGCATAATGTCGATGGTCATGCACCTACGTATTTTTAGATACAGCATTATTTCACCACCCGTTCACTTACATTCGATACTAATACACTTTAAAAGGTGCGTGATAGAGGTAACGAAAAAGTGAATTTCGTTCACCTCGAAATGGTTTGTTATGTTTGAGGTAGAGCAAAGTAGACTGGAAATATGGCTTAGAGGATGGCCAGTTTTGAGCGAGTCAATGACCCCTAACCCTCCCCTTAAGTAAGGGGAGCGAAGAAAATCGTTTAAACGTCCTGTCCGTGTTGCAGTAGGTAGGTTTTGGCTTCTTCTCGTCCCATGTATTTGCCGAGGGTTTTCAGAGGAACATTACGTAGGTCGACGACAATGAGGCCATCGAGTGTGTCGTTAAAGTCTGGATCGAGGTTAAAACAGACGAGTTTACCGTTCATTTTAAGGTACTGACGCAGTAAAACAGGAAGGCCTTTGCCATCTTCCATTCGGCTTAATAAGTTGGACAGTAAGCTGGTATCGGCTAAGCACGATAGTAGATGCGGCTGCCAAAATGTATTGCCTGCTTTTTTAAACGGAACGGAGGGCGAAACCAATTCCGCTTTGTGTTCGTCATAGCAATGCAACGACAATGCTTCCATCATCAGTTGGCGTGCCATTGGGCTGTAATCGTTGCTTATGCTCACTGGGCCAAACAAGTTGGTGTATTTTGGGTGCTTTGATGCAAACGCGGCGATCCCTTTCCAAAGTAGGAGCAGGGAGTTTAAGTTACGCTGATACTTTTGCGTCACGACAGAACGCCCCATTTCAATGGAGGTGTCTAACGTCTCTAAAAACTCTGGCCCGTATTGAAATAAGCTTTTGGAGTACAAGCCGTCGATCCCGTTGTTCTCCAGCAATTCATCCACCAGCCCCATTCGATACGCGCCGACCAGTTCTCGCTCTTTACGCTGCCAGACAAAGAGTTGTCGATAGTAGTGGTCGTATTCATCAATGTCGCATGCGTTTCCGCTGCCTTCGCCAACCGCTCTGAAGTTCTCTTCCCGAACGCGACCAATTTCTTGCATCATATTGGGAATATCACGCGTGTGAACGCAATACACGTCGAAATCCCCTTGCTTCAATAAACAACTGTCGTCGCTTAATGCGTCGATTTCTGATTCCAGTACATCGGGCGATATCGGCGAGATAACAGGGTCTAAGTGTTGCGACACAGGTTTAGTTTGCGCAGCACTCTGTGGGCTCATTAAGTAGGTGTTCAGGCGTAGATACTTGACCAGTTCTTTGTTGTCTTCAAAACGCCCTGTTTCAGAATACGGTAATGGGTTGCCGATTAAGATCTGAATGTTCGAAGAATGTTTGTTCAATAGCTCGCGTCCTAACATGGCCGTTCGCAATAAGGGATGTATTTTTCCTGCGTTATAAAACAAGGCGCTGTTTTTCCCATCGATGTACATAGGAACCGTTACTGCGCCGCTTCGTTTGATAAACTTGGCGACGCTTTGGCTCCATTCCACATCGGCTAACATGTTTGCGTTCTTTCCTGTTTCGGGGTCACGATACGTAGAGACTTCTCCGGCGGGGAAAACAACCAGCACTCCGCCGTCACTCAAATGTTTGTGTGCATCTCGAACGGCTTTGGCGTTGGTGCGAGCGGACGATTTGCCTTCGAATACATCCACACCAATAAACAGATCTGATATCTCTGGCAAACGCTTTAACAACTGATTCGCCAACACCTTCACGTCTTGCCTTACTTCGCCAATTAAGTCCGCGAGAATCACGCCCTCAACTGCGCCCAAAGGATGATTGGCCACAATAAGAACGGGCCCCTCTTTGGGGATATTCTCAATGCTTCCGGCGCCAACACGGTAATCCACGTTAAGCACCTTTAGGGTGTGTCGCATGAACTCGAAGCTGGACAGGTTTTGTGGACGTTTTTGATATAAACGATCCAGTTTAGCTAAGCCTGTCATCCATTCTAGAAAGGATTCACCCAAGCCAAATGGCGTGATACGAGGAAGACGAAAAGGACTTTGCATTCTAAATGCCTCACATTTTTTCAGCGGTGTTCAGTGGCAGAATAGTAGACAGTGTACCTTCAGAAGATGTCAGGTCTTTGACAGTCAAATAAAGCGCGCTTAACCAAACTAGGCAGGCCATTCCGAACAGCAAACCGCCGTCGTATCCGACAATGTCACCTTGATCATTAAACGCTGGCATTTCTATCCCTAGCGGTGTGAATAAGTGAAAGAAGATCGCGCCCGACATCACACCAACACTCATGAGGGCGCCAAAGCCATGCAACCGACTAAACAGCACGATGGCGGCAATCAATTCAGCTGTGCCCACCATATACGCGCCATAATCTGCAAACCAGCCAAAGCCCGACCAATCGCCTAACGTACTAAAAATATAGTGGGTTTCATAAGACCCCGTAAATTTGAAGAAAAGCGATTGAATAAACACAAACGCAATGAAGGCAGACAGCGCATATTTGATATGTTTCGGTTTCATTTTAGAGTCTCTAACACCAATTCGATTTATTTTGCGATGAGCGTTGGCCAGTTTTTATCGCCTTGAGCAATGTGACCCGGAATGTCCTGACTCCATTTATCTTTGATATTTTGGTTGTAATTTAGATAGAGTTTGCCATCTACTATAGACCAATGTTCTGGATCGCCTTTTGCAAAATCGTTTTTAGCAGAGACGGCCCACGCACAATAACCGCCGTACTGTGGCGCGTATTTGTCGGGGTCTTGTTTGAATAGGTCCAAGTTCGCTTGCGATGCGAAGTACCAGTTCGCACCTTTGAATTCGGTCTTATAATCCGAGCTTCCTTTAACGGGTTTACCTTGGGTAAAGTACGCGACGGTGTCGTAACCGCCCACGGCTTTGCTACTGAAATAGCCTGTGTAAATTTCGCTTTGGGCAAAGCCCAATGTGCTCATCATTAGCATCAGAGCGGCAAACATTGCTTTCATAACGTTCTCCAATTTTTCTAATAAGGGTATTCTTTATACTCTTAGATCTAAGGTCTAAGGTCTAAGGTCTAAGGTCTAAGGTCTATTCAAAAAGCACTAAGCGCTTGGCGAGTACTACGCTCGTTTAAAAACGCGCATTGAACCAACGCCTTTAACAAACCAAGCTCGTATATCGCGTTAACATCACGCTGTTTTGCTCAACGGCTGCTTTGGATAAATGTGTGCACGGCGACCCTGCGACGTAGCTCATCAATTGCTCTTTAGCGCTCACTCGCACATAGGTGAAACTCACACTTTTTGCATCGCCCCTGTGCATACACACTGAACGGTGTGGCACTGAGGCATGATGATGGCGGTGAAAATCAATTAAAGAGTCAAAGTCGGGGGATTCGATTTTCTCATAGACAGAACGTCGGTAAGCACTCACTTCAACGAGGTCAACTCCTGAAGAGAAGTGCGGAGACTGCATTTTTTCGACCGATACTGACTCACCATCCCAACAGAAGCCCGTTACTTGCGTTTGGCCGTACACGAACACCAACAGGGTAAAAGGTGCGAAGCTTTCCATTGCAAAGGCTTTGAACCGCGCCGCCACTTGTTCGATTCCGGTCGAACTGGATAGCATTTTGAGCAAGTGCCCTCGAGAAGTCAGTTCGCCTTCTGGCACTTTGCCTTGATAGTTGTTGAGCAAACACAGTGACAACCCGGCTTCATTGGTACTGATCCAACTGCCGTGCCCGACGGGGTCAATGGGCATGAGTACATCAACGCCTTTTAGTGTTACTTGCTCTGGTGGTAACGCGGCAGCGCGTGTTTTTTGCTCATCGCGATTGAAGAAGATCTCATAGCCGTTTTTATGAGTTAGCCAAGTGACTGAGCACATTATGATTCTCCTCGCAGATAGGTCGCGGTGGCGGGTGCAATGCCGAACAACGCATTTGCCTCTACGCTCGACAGACTCAAGGCGACTTTTATCATGGCATAATGATGGTTTGCATGCAGAGAGGCAAAGGTAATTTCACGCCCTAACGTGGAACTCGTTTTACTTGAGACCAGACGCGAGACGGAGACTTCGTTAATAACGCAAATTGCTTGATTTAACTGCGCGCTGTTAAGTGATAACAACCACGCTTGCATGGCTTTCAACTCTTGCTTTGCCACTTTTATGGAGGTTTCCACGTCGTGCCCTCGGCGGCGTAGGTTGTAATCCACTGTGATTTTTTCGGCGCAGTTTTCTCTCGCTTGCGCTTTGCTTTTTGCGTTACTCCTTTCCTCCTCGCGATTAACACCACTGGCAACTGCATGAAATACGTCTAGGAGGTGACGATAATGAGCGCCGATGCTGCTCATCATATGCGGCTTGGCAATATGTACGTACTGATCTTGCGACAGGGAGTTCAGGCAATCTAGCCCTTGCTGAAGGACTTCTAACCCGCCTTCTATGGCGGCCATTTCCTCGTTGTCTGTCATGCTATTTATTGAGATTACAGTCATCTTTTTTTCTCTGCCCTAATCCGTGGATGGGTAGTGGCTAACTAGGTTCTTTTCCGCTCGCCACGCTTTTAGGAGCGTTTTCAACTTAGGCGTTTTGAAACCACGCTTTTTATTCAACAAACCAATTTCAAACAAAATTCGATACTGCTTAAGCAGCGTTGCAAAGATGTGTTTGAGCGGCGTGCTTGAATCCCAGATGTGGGTCGCTTCGCTGCTGGCGCCGTTCATTTCGAGAATGCTGAAGCCTTCGCCTTGCATCAGTTTTTGAATGTTTTCAAACTTGACGTCCAAGCGGCCGTAATAGTAGCCGTCGACGTCTTTTAGAATGTCGTCGAGCTTGTCAGTCAACGCTTGTGATATGTACTGATTGCCGTCTCGAAAGATGGAACCTCGACTGTGACTACCTGCAAACGCTAAGCGCACCTCTTCGTTTTCGGCGGGGACGGAATCCAACCGATCAATGTGTCTTGGAAAGTACAGGTGACTTAACTGGCTCGCTCTTGGGCAATGCTCTATAAGCGCTTTTAAGGTTCGCTTACCATCGCCGACAACACTTGGCGCATACTTCAAGGTAATCGAAATAATCTTACCTTTGGATTCACCGGGGTAACGTACATAAAAGACGCCTGCTTCGGCTTCGTAAGGTGCTTTTCGTTGCAACAGAAAGCGCGCGCCTTGTGGAAAATCTTCAATGTAGTGTTCGAGCTGCTGCAACGTCCCAATGAGTTTCACGCCAACGCCCCGACAGCCTAGATCGGGTTTTGCGACGATCGGAAACTCAATGCCGGCTGTTTCCATTTTCTCTAATGCGTTCTCAACCTGTGTGTCTAAGGATGCTTCTGTTTTCGTTAGCGCTATAAAAGGCTCTATCCACTCTTTGGCATAAGACCCAGCAAGATCTAAGATGGCTTCTTTTGATTCCCCTACCATGCCACTGAGTTCAATCGATGGGTTGGCAACCAAGGGTAAGCAAATATCCCCATACCGAATCCCTTGTGCCAAACATTGGACAATGACAGGGGTATAGAAAAACCATGTGGGCATAAACTCATAGGGAGAGACGCTCCGCTTGGGACAAATCTCCAATTTCGGCATCCCTGCATTGACTCGATGCGGTTCGATAAACTGCATATTCCTTATGGGTACTGATGTTGATGTCATAGTCATAACTGAAGTCACACATACCTACGCTTGAGCGTTTTCGAGAGAATGAGGTTAACGAGTAGCAACACGGACAGCGCGACAACGGGCATAAGCCATTTCACGCCGTCATAGGTCTCGGTAGCGGCGATACCGACCGAATAAAGCAATGTAAAAATCAGCACACTCCAAATGCTAGTCGCGACCAAGGCGGCTGAGAAGAAGAGCCAAGGAGACAACGCCATAAACCCACTCAAGGTAAAACCTATGGTTCTTAAGCCTGGGATAAATCGAATCAGAAACAGATTAAGGAATGGGCGCTTGGTGAGCATTTTTCGAGTGAGCTTAAAATAGCGACTGGTCAAGGTTTTGTATCTCAACCCTCTGAGGCGGCGACCATATCGACCTAATACATAGAGCGCCAAATCGCCAGTGACGATGCCTATAAAGATCGCCATCAAGGCGACGGGGATATTGACCAGACCTTGGGTAGCTAAGGTGGCGGCGCATACAATCGCCACGTCTTCGAGTACATACGTTAAGAGCAACAGCCCAACGAACACGAAGCCAACAGAATCCGCATGCGCGACCAACCAAGCTTGCCATTCGACTAACATGGCGAACCTCGGTAATACGCTTGATTTGTTGATGCTATAAATGACATGTACGCTGACGCCTCATCCACATTAGAAGGTAAGGATTACCTTTTAAACTGTAGGTTAGACGCGGCTATATGGTGAGCTATTACACTCTTTTTTAGATTTATTTTTTAAACTTAATCGCGAAGCGCAGTACTTAGATGCACTAATGGAAGGCTCGGAGGGGTAAATTTAAACGATCAGCACGCGAAATAGGACAACCAAACACACTCAAACAAAAGACTCAACGAAGCGGAGAAACAGCTAAACACACTAGAGCAAGAGCGCCTCAAGAGCACGAACCTAGAGGCTGGAGCTGGCCTGATCCAGTGTCTGTGACGGTTTTTCGCCAAAGAGGTTTCGATAGTCTTTCGCAAATTGGCTGAGATGCCAAAATCCCCATGTTGCCGCGACGTCTGAAACGGTGGTGTCTATATCACTTTTGATGAGATTTCGACGCGCTCCGTTTAGGCGAGAAATACGCAGATACTGAATTGGACTAATGCCGATGATGCTTTCGAAACTGTATTGCAAAGTTCGACGGCTGACGTTGGCCACCTCACATAAATCGGTCACCGTCAGCGGCACATCAGGATGCGCTTCGATAAAGCGTCGCGCAGTATCGACCACTTCTTTGCGTCGATGAAACGTTTGTGTACTGGCGGGTTGTGGGGTTTCTTCTTTCAAGACTTCCAACAGTGCCATCATTAAAACATCGTACGACATTCTATTGGCTTTTGTGTGTGTACTCATGTCCAGCATGCGTTGAAGGACGACGCGAACATCACGCAACGTTTGCTCAGGTAACGCTAATCGCCCATGTTGCATAAGTTCTTTCCAGTTTAGCTCCACGCCATGTATCGCTGCGGTTTTCATGAGCGACTCTAGCTGCACAACCATGCCATAGAGATTGTAGTCTTCCGGTGTGGTGAGCTGGAACTCGTAATCTCCAGGGCGACACATAATGGTATTTGGGTGAATGCTTAACCCGTTAATTCGACTGGCTTCTTGATTTTCTACGGGAATACCAAGCCATACAGAGTCAGGCCATACAATGCATTTTTGCTGCAACGCTTGGCTGGTGTATTCCTGAAAAACTTGGAGATCGTCAAACGCAAGCTCTGTGATACTTCCAAAAAAGCTTCCTCGGCTGGTTTGATCGTATTCCTGATTCCAATTTGTCAGGTTCTCCGCATGCAAATCCGCATCAAATGCTTCGGTTCGACGAATTTCGTTGACCTTTTTTGGTGCATTCGTAGATAACAACATGCTGACCGCTCCCCAATTAATATCAAGTTTGTGCAAAACCGACAGTCATAGAAATACTAAATCATTGATTTTAAACGGTTTGTATTTTTGCCATTTTTCGATAACTCGAAACTAAATGACCGTCTTAGTATTAGTTACTGATATGAACCAGCAAAACCTGTGCCGAGGAACTGGCATCAAAACAGACTAAAAATGAAAGCAGACGCTCGTTCGAGCTGACTGCTACAAAGGAACAAAAGGTTAACGCTCAATCAATGTCGCTAACCGATATTAAATATCACGAAAAAGACTAATCAATCTCAAGAGGAACGTCCAAATGAGCACAGAAACGCCAACGCTCGAATCCTTGCAAGCAGCGCTCGATGCGCAGCAAGCAGTATTCGAAATGCATCAATCGATGAATGTCGAAGTATTCTACTGGTGGTGTACTGCCATAATGATTATGATCCACGCCGGTTTCTTGGCGTACGAAATGGGCGCGTCTCGCAGTAAAAATGCGCTGGCAGCCGGGGTGAAAAACGTACTGGCTCTTGCTGTTATTATTCCGACTTTCTACCTATTTGGTTGGTGGATTTACAACGCATTCCCAGGTGGTCTTATTCCAGCTGAAGCGTCCGCTGCACTTCCTTGGTCGCAAAGCATGGGCCCTGATGTTCAAGACATGGGTACAGGTATCTTCTGGGCAGCGTTTGCTCTATTTGGTGCGACAACCGGTTCGATCCTTTCCGGTGCTGTTATCGAGCGTATCCGCGTCAGTGCTTTCTTAATTCTAACCGTTGTTCTTGGTAGCGCGGTGTGGATTCTTGCAGGTGCATGGGGCTGGCATCCAGACGGTTGGTTGTTGACTGAACTTGGTTACCACGACGTAGGCGCATCCGGTGTTGTTCACGCGGTAGCAGGCTTCTTCACGTTGGGTGTACTGATCAACCTTGGCGCTCGTAAAGGTAAGTTCATCAATGGCATAGCTCAAGTGATTCCACCACATAACCTTCCTATGACGCTAATCGGCCTTATGATGATCATCTTCGGTTTCTTCGGATTCCTAGGCGGCTGTATCATCTTTAATGGTGGCGAAACTGGTTGGACTACGATTTACAACAACCCTACTAACCTATCTGCATTCGCGTTCAATACACTAATGGGCTTCGCTGGTGGCGTGATCGGTTGTTACATTGCTAGCCGCGATCCTTTCTGGACAATGTCTGGTGGCCTATGTGGCATCATCTCGGTTGCTGCAGGTCTTGATCTTTACGATCCAGCGCTTGCTTTCATTATTGCGACAAGCATGGGCTTCATTGCCGTTAAAGTTGCAAAAGCACTTGAAAAAGCAGGCATCGACGACGCGGTTGGCGCGGTTACCGTTCACGGTTTTGTTGGCTTCGTTGCGGTTATTCTAGTCGGCGTTTTCGCTGGCGGTACGCCAAACGTAGGTGGCAACCCAGAGATCTCTCTATACGGTCAAACAGTGGCTGCGGTTGTCATGGCAGTAGTTGGTTTCCTACCTGGTTACCTAATCTCTTACGCACTTAAGAAAGCGAACATGCTACGTGTTCCAGACAAAGCGGAAGACCTTGGTATCGACGAAGTTGAGATTTTGGCGAAACCTTACCCAGAAACCGACGTTCCCGCTAAAACTAGCCTAGAAACTCAAGGAGCTTAATAATTATGGGTACTTCTATTACATCATGGGAAAACGTATCAGCTTACTTCACGTTTGCTGATAACCCGCTTGCTCTTGTTCTATTCAGCATTGGCGCAGCGGCCATTGTAGCTGGCTTGATCTCATCGATCAAAAAGCACGAAGACAACGCGTTCGAAGAGTACAAGTAAATAGTACTCGCTCTCTCCCACCTCCCTAAGTGGGAGAGAGCTTTTTTACTCGCCTTAACCCATTGATACAACTCAACCTATCACGTTTATTGTCTGCAAATATGTTTATATAACAACGCTTTGACACATAAAATACGAAACGACGTAGACAAAGCATCTGACTTTAACGTAAATATAAATCAAATAGAGCAACCAGAGACTCGGCTATGAGCACACCTTCCTTTCAATTTCGCCATACGGTTGGTGAAAAGACATTCGGTTTTAAAGACCTCAAGGAGCTAATGGCGAAAGCGACGCCAGCGCGTTCTGGAGACCGACTTGCAGGGGTCGCCGCGGACAGCGCCGAAGAACGTGCAATTGCTCAAATGACATTAGCCGATGTTCCGCTGAAACAGTTTCTCGAAGATTTACTCATCCCTTATGAAGACGATGAAATTACACGCCTGATCATTGATGAACATGACAAGGCAGCGTTTGCACCAATCTCGCATTTAACAGTCGGTGGATTTCGCGATTGGCTTCTCAGTGACTTAGCCAGCCCTTCTGTTCTGAAAGGAATTCGCGCAGGCGTGACACCTGAAATGGCGGCGGCGGTCAGTAAAATCATGCGCAATCAAGATTTGATTCTTGTTGCCAAGAAATGCCATGTTACAACGGCGTTTCGCAATACCATTGGCCTGCCAGGTCATCTCTCAACACGACTTCAGCCCAATCACCCGACGGACGATTTAACCGGCATCGCGGCCAGTATGCTAGATGGCCTGCTTTATGCCAATGGTGATGCCGTCATCGGTATAAACCCCGCTACCGACAATGTGGCGCAAGCCTGCCGTCTGATAAAAATGATGGGGGACGTCATTGACCATTACGAGATTCCAACCCAATCTTGTGTCTTAACCCACGTCACCAATACCATCGAAGCCATTGAACAAGGCGCGCCTGTTGATTTAGTGTTTCAATCCATTGGCGGAACGCAAGCGACGAACGACAGCTTTGGTTTTAATTTAAATACCCTCGCCGAAGCCCACGACGCAGCGCTGTCTCTTAACCGAGGAACAGTCGGTAATAACGTCATGTATTTTGAAACAGGTCAGGGCAGCTCATTGTCAGCCAACGCACATCATAACGTTGACCAACAAACCTGCGAAACACGCGCTTATGCCGTTGCGCGCAAGTTCGACCCACTACTGGTTAATACCGTCGTTGGGTTTATTGGGCCAGAATATCTATACGATGGAAAAGAGATCACCCGTGCGGGGCTTGAAGACCATTTCTGCGCCAAGTTATTGGGCGTACCAATGGGGTGTGACGTTTGCTATACCAACCATGCCGATGCCGACCAGAATGACATGGACAACTTGCTTACATTATTAGGCGTTGCGGGTTGTACCTTTATCATGGGGATACCCGGGTCCGATGACATTATGTTGAACTACCAAACCACCTCTTTTCACGATGCCCTGTACGCACGTCGCGCTCTTGGGTTAAAACCTTCGCCTGAATTTGATGAGTGGCTCAAGAAGATTGAAATATTCCGAGATAACGATCATTTTGCCTTGAATCATCAGGTACCGGATGCCTTCCATCAGTCTCTAAATCGTTTGATTGGTTCTTAGTTAGGGTGGTTAAGATGAATACGATGAAAAAGGAGCAGAAAGAAGAGGTGAAACACGAGATGAATAACACAGCAAACCGTTCAACGGACTTCCCTAGCCACCCGACAGAAGAGGCGGTCGTCGAAAACCCATGGGAACGACTTCGCTCTTTTACGGACGCTCGAATTGGCCTTGGTCGTGCTGGTGTCAGTGTCCCGACAAAGCATTTGATGAATTTTCAGCTTGCTCATGCAAAAGCACAAGATGCGGTGCATACACCGCTTAATACCGATGAGCTGATCCAACATTTAAAAACGCAAGACTGGAACCCAAGTGACACGGTTCATAAACTTCACAGCCATGCGAAAGACAGACCAGAATACCTTCAACGTCCTGATTATGGTCGCATGCTGGATGCCGATTCTGTTGATACGCTGACCCATTATCGTCAGGAATCCAACGAAGAATACGATCTCGCTTTCGCCATTGTTGATGGACTTTCAGCGTTCGCCATCGAAGAAAATATCACCCCTTTCTTGAGCACCTTGATTCCTCAACTTACCTCAACGAAACAGCAATCTACGCCTTGGAAAATCGCGCCATTATGTGTCGTTGAGCAAGGTCGTGTTGCAATCGGCGACCACATTGGCGAACTGCTTAACGCAAAATGCGTAGTTGTGCTCGTCGGCGAAAGACCAGGGTTAAGTTCACCCGACAGTATGGGCTTATATCTCACGTGGGCCCCCAAAACCGGTCTCACCGATGCGTATCGAAACTGCATCTCAAATATTCGTATGGCGGGGATGAGCTACGCAGATGCAAGCTATAAAGCAATGTATCTACTTACCGAAGCCCGCGTTATGAAGCTCTCAGGCGTAAACTTAAAAGACCGAACAGGCGATGAGGTTTTGGAACATGACAGTAAAGACAATAATTTCTTGATCTCATAGGCCGATTCAATACCCAGTGGCTATCGAGAGGATTTACAGCAAGGTGTAGGGTTGCTACTCTCACGTTTTTCTCTATATACGGATTCGGTAATGCTAAAGGCCACGTTAGACGACACTTTGTATTTGTTTAAAAAGCACCAAAAAGACTTCTTACTCTTGGCAGTCTTTATGAGCGCGATATATTACCTTATTGAACTCGTATTTTTTGGCGGCATTTCAACCGATGTCGATACATCCCAAGACAGCGTAAACCCGAACTCGTTGCTGTTCCCTATACTGGTTTCGACTGTCGTCGGCTTTTTATTCAGTGCGTTGACCATTTCCTATGTGGCGTCAGTAAGACGCGGAAGTCCCAGTATAAAAAGCAGCTTGCTCATTGGTATGAGTAAGATTTTCCCAATTGTGATGGTCTATATATTGGGTGGTTTAGCCATTGCGTCAGGGCTAATGTTATTGATTGTCCCAGGCATTATTTTAATGGTGCGACTTTCTTTGTCGGCCTACTACGTCGTGTTGAGTAACCTCGATGCAGTGTCTGCGCTAAAAGCCAGTTGGCATAAAACCAAGGAATACTTCACGATTATCTTCTTTGCCTACGTTGCGATGTTTGTCGCAAGTATCGCATTGAGCAGTACGGACTCCTTCCTAATCGAGCAAATGCCCGCATTAAAATACCCACTTCATCTCGTCTATATGATCGTGTCTGAATTAATCACCATCATGATGACGATTTTCATTTATCGCGTATTCAGTTATTCAGAAGATTAATGTGAACATACGATGGGGCAAAGCCCCGTCGTATGTTTCTTAGCACGAAATACGTTCTTCATTGATTCCAAACAAAAACGACAGCGACCACTCTCCCGGATTCAATACAAACCCTTGTGACAAGCTTAGACCTGAAATAATCTCAATATCCCCGTGAGGCTCCCCAGAAACTGAGATGTCATAATCCTCGCTGACAATTTCGTCTCCTTCTTTCAGCCTCTTTATCGCTTTAGGATCATAAACAGCTAAGACTATGGTGTTAGCGTCTTTGATTGAAATCCCTTCGCCATTAAAGTCGCCAGCGGCGATTCTTAACGCACTTCGGTAACACAGGTCATGACTTTCTTTTCGAATCAATTCCCCTTTGCCTGCGATGCCCCTTAAGTACAACAAAGAGCCGACCGTCGGAGAATCAATGAAAACCACGCCTAATGCGTCTTCTGGAATCGAAACGGGCGCTTTAACTGTCGCGGAAGAACATGCCGAGAGGCTGAGCATCGAGACAATGATCATACTTACGGACAATAGTCGGCACCTATTTAGGTTAAATTTCATGTTTTTTCTCCTTACCGTTAATCGTGGCTGATATCTGTGGTTACTCGATACTGGTAGCCGTTGCGGTTCAGCGGCTACCAAGCTGATTTCAATAAGGCTAGAATGGAGCGAAATTAGTGAAAGTGCGTCCTCAATCGTGCTTGAGGACGTTTCAGATCGTGAATTGAGACATGCTACGGCCACGTTTAACACATAGGAAAGGTTATGATCGCTGTACCACTACCATTTGTCGTCGCTTTGCTTCTTTCTATCTTAGCGATGGTGATTTTTTTTAGAAGAGAGAGGGATGAACGCCCTGCTTTTTTGTTTTTGGCGCTGTGTGCATTCACTACAACCGTTGTGGGTCTTCGCTGGACAACGGATCTGACCATATTTAAATTTTTACAACCTATCCTTGCTTCCTTTATACCCGCAACGGCTTGGTATTGCTTTGCGCGAGCGCATCGTAAAACAGGCTTTAGTTATTTACACTTTGCTCCACCAGTAATCCTATTTCTCGCTTCATTGACCTACCCATTTTGGCGACCTCCCATCGATCCGGTTCTAACCACGCTTTACGCTGCGTATGGAATCGCGCTTTTAAGACTGTCTATCATACGCGATAGTATTCCAACGTACGTTCGCTTGAGTGATATTCCTAATGCCATTAAAGCTGAGCGCGGCGCAGGCATCATGCTGCTGATGTCGGCGACAATTGACGGTGCTTTAGCAATCGATTTTGCCTTATTCGGCGGTCAGCATTCCATGTTGATTCTCGCTCTTGGGCACGCTCTAATCTTGCCACTACTCGCCATTTTAGTGGTAAGAATTAGTGTAAGTATTCACTCCGAATCCAGCCTCGATGACGTTGAAGAACTCGCTCCGATAAATAAAAATGCATCCACCACGGGCACATCACTAGAAAAAGCAACAAAAGCGGATGCGAACAATAACGCACTCTCAGAAAGTGAAGCCGATGCTATTGTCGAGAATATTGATCGCTATATGAAAGACAGACAAGTCTATTTAGACCCTGACCTGACACTGGATCGTCTGGCTAGAAAGGTGTGTATTCCTGCACGACAAATTTCCTCAGCCATTAACTTGATACACCAAAGAAACGTATCGCAGGTCATTAATGAATATCGTATCGCCCATGCACAGCACTTACTGACAACGACGGACGATACGATTACCCAGATTTATCTGAACTCAGGCTTTCAAACAAAATCTAACTTCAATCGGGAATTTTCCCGTGTGGCTCAGCAAACACCAAGCGAGTTTAGAAAAGCCTCAAAACATCCTAGTCATTAGAAATAGCACTTCCGTTGTATATTTTTGTCGCCCCGTACTACTCACCTAGTACTACCTGCCTGCTGGGTCAATAATTAATTGGACGGCAATAAAAAATCATTTGACTCAACCTACAAATATGAACGACAATCATTTTCACTAACAACTCCAATACACATCTAGGATTATATATGTATCGCAAGTTATTGCCGCTCGGCTTAGTCATTTCATTACCTCTCTCTATACTTGCAGCAAATATGGCACAAGCCGCTGATGAAACCGAACTAGACACATTGGTTATTCAGTCTAGCCGTATAGATACTAAAGCGGAGAACAGCCCTCAGGTAGTCACGATCATCTCGAAGGAGCAAATCGAAGCACAACTGAGCATCTCGACCGATAGCTCACAAGCACTCGCTAACCTACTGCCAGCCTATGCACCCAATACTCAGAAGTTAAACAATGCAAGTCAGACTTTCCGAGGGCGTTCAATTCTTTACATGATCGACGGAGTTCCACAATCGAACCCGCTTCGTGAAGGCAGCCGATCAGCCCATACTATTGACCTGTCCATGGTAGAACGCATTGAGGTCGTGCATGGTGCTACTGCCATTCATGGACTGGGAGCAACAGGCGGGATCATTAACTTTATCACCAAGTCGACAAACACAGACACGCTTTCCCAGCATGTTGGCATACAAGTTACAACTCCAACAGAAGAAATAGACGGTGATACTCTTTCATATAAAGTGAATTATCAGGCGCAAGGGAGTAAAGGTAATTTAGATTATTTGATCGGACTCACAAAAGAAGAACAAGGTGTTTTTCTAGATGGCAATGGAGATTACGTCGGCTCGGCAACTACTCGTGGCGACATAATGGATTCAAGTAGCTACGATGCCTTTGTTAAATTAGGCTACTGGTTCGATGATGACCAAAACATTGAATTTGAACTAAACCAGTATCAACTTGAGGGAAACATGAACTTCTCTGGTGTATCTGGAGATCGCGACAATGGTGTGGCAACGTCTTCAATCAAGGGAACACCTGAAGGGAAAGCGCCTTTTAACAAAGTCCAAACGACCAGTATTACTTATACAGACAGTGATCTAAACGGTATGACATTGAAGGCTCAAGCTTTCCATCAGGACTTCAAAGGGCGATATGGCGCTACAAAGTCAGGCAGTTTTCAGGATACGAGCATCGCGCCAAGCGGTCAGCTCTATGATCAAAGTCAGAATGAGTCCGAAAAAATCGGAGCAAAATTCAGTCTTTCAAATGATGAGCTGCTTGACGATACCCTTAAGGTAACGGGTGGTTTGGATCTTATGCAGGATACAACTAGCCAAAAGCTTATCCTTACCGATAGGGTCTACGTGCCTGAGACCGTCTATGAAAACTATGCGCCGTTCATCCAGCTAGAATATCAACCTATTGAGCGCTTGGTGTTGCAAGGTGGGATACGCTATGAAACAGCCAAACTTGATATCGATACCTATCAAACCGTCGCTGCGCGTAATGGCGTAACCGTTGATGGCGGATCTCCGGAATTCGATGAGACGGTCTACAACGCAGGAGCGGTATTCAAAATAACCCCTTCAATTAGCCTGTTCGCAAATTATTCTCAAGGATTTGGCATGCCGGATGTAGGTCGTGTTCTTAGAGGGGTCAGTACAACTGGGCAAGATGTCGATACTCTGATCGATTTGTCCCCAATTCTGACTGATAACTACGAAACAGGAGTGCGTTTTAATAACAAAGCGGTGGACTTCGAAATCAGCTACTACGAATCCAAATCGAAATTGGGAAGCCGAATAGTCGAAAACGATGGTTTATACACGGTAAAACGTGAGAAGAAAGAGATCAAAGGCGCGGAAGCATCAGTTGGCATCCAGCTAAACGAGCAGCATAAAGTGTCCACCAGCTATTCCTATATTGAAGGAAAGTCTGACACAGATAACGATGGAAAAGTAGACACGAAACTCACTGGGGCGGACATTCCGCCAAATCGAATTATTGCCTCATGGCAAGCAAATTGGAATGATAAACTCTCCTCTCTCTTGCAAGCAAGCCACGCTCTCGACCGCAGCTTTGACGATGAAGAGCTTGAGTTTGATGGCTACACTTTGTTTGATGCATCCGTAGGCTATAAGCTGCCTGTCGGTCAACTTAATGTCTCCGTGGCAAACTTATTGGACGAGGACTACTTCACGTATTACTCTCAAAGTGCATATAAAAACGATGATTTCTACTTCAAAGGGCGCGGACGTACTGTCACTGTCGCGTACGGTTTAGACTTCTAGTTATTTTCTCAGTCGGGAAGGAAGGTGCGAATAAGTCAATAGCGGCCGTCATTGGCGCTCTTGACTTACGCTAGAGCCTTTTTGGCAGTCTTACATAATGGGCAGTTATTGCAGTATTCTGTAGGATCCGTTGCAAGATAATAGTAACAACAGGTTTTTCGAATTCTCACCGAAGTATCACCCTCTTCTTTTATACTATTTTTGAAATAAAATGGTGCAATTGGATTTCTATCTAGGCCATATATTTCCGAAGAATCAGAACTAAGCAAGTATAAAAAGTCCGATTCCGCTTTTTTCTTTGTTGTTTCATCTAATCCAGAAACGATGACTCTGCGTTCGTAAATACTAAAAACCCTTACCGCAATATTTTCCCATAATATACTCTCGGATACGCCGGTCAACTTACGCAGCTGCCGAACAAGTAAGGTCAAATTTCCCGAAAAAGCCTTTGTCAGCCGCCTCTTTCTCCAACTATCTCGACCTTTTTCAGGCTTACTTATCTGTGTTGTTTTAAGAGGAAACTGAGATTTCCAGAGTCTATTCTCTAGAGGATATTCAAATATACAGTTATTAATCGACACATCTAGCCCTTTATCATAGCGAGACATTCCATATAAAAACGATGCTAAAGTTAGGAAAGCAATTCGCTTCATAACTAAGGATGCGGTGACACGCAGGGTGCTGGCTCCAAGCGCAGGCATAATGGTATTAAGCGTCTTTAGACAGAGTTCATCGTCCAACAGTTTCTGTGTATCAATTGAATCAGAAGAACGCGTTTCAATACCTCTGAGGCCAAGCGTTGAAAGGGCATCCCACTCCCTATCGGTTAAGCTATTCATGCGGTGTGATTCTGCTCAGCTTGCTCATCGACTATAACTCTTCCTTTACCATGAGGGACACACATAGGTGTACCAAATAAAGGGTCCTTAGCGATATGACAACGCATACCAAACACCGCTTCAACCATCCCTGCATTCAATACCTTCTCAGGCGCACCTTGGCAATATACCCCACCATCTTTCAATGCAATAAGCTGATCAGCATAGCGGCAGGCTAAATTCAGATCATGCAGAACCATGACAATGGTGACTTTTTGCTCCCTGTTCAATTCAAACAATAAGTCCAGTATTTCAATTTGATAGGTTAAGTCTAGATACGTTGTCGGTTCGTCTAACAACAGAATTTCAGTATTTTGAGCCAAAGCCATTGCAATCCAAGCTCTTTGACGTTGGCCACCAGATAACACTTCAATAGGCCGATCAGAATAGGCCGTCATATTGGTATCAATTAGCGCTTTACGCACATAATACTCGTCTTCTTTACTCCAATTTTGGAGCCAATTTTGATGGGGATACCTGCCTTGCTTCACCAACTGTTCAACCGTCAGACCTTCTGGCGCAACAGGCCCTTGGGGCAATATTGCCATTTTTCGAGCGACGCCCTTTCCGGGAAGTTGATTGATATTCTGCCCTTCAAGAAAAATCAGCCCCGAGATAGGCTTTAAAAGTCGCGCAAACGATTTTAATAGTGTCGATTTACCACAACCATTACCGCCCACTAATACTGTCACCTTTTGCGATTCGATCGTTAAGTCCAATGAATCGATGACGGTATCAGACGAATCATAAGCCAAAGAGAGCTTCTCACTATTTAATGGCCACGAAGTATTTAACCTCATAACATCTGTCCCCTTTTAGAATCTCTGGCGGTAAAGTAAGTAAATGAAGAATGGCGCCCCAATAGCAGATACAAATACACCCGCAGGGACATCTAAAGGCAGAAATACAGTACGACCAACTAAATCAGCAAGCATGACTAAACATGCTCCCAACAACGCTGAGACGGGAAGCAATAAACCAAAACTACGAAATACAATTCGCCTTGCTATGTGAGGTGCAATGAGCCCAACAAAGCCGATAGCACCGACATATGCGATGGCAGGCGCTGCTAATACGACACTGATTATTAGCATTCCGAGTCTTAAACTCTGCACAGAAATCCCCAAACCTGTCGAAATCTGGTCCCCAAGCTCCTGCGCGTTAATTTGACGGGTAAAAAGCAATAAAAAAGGTAAACTGACACAGACCCAAGGAAGCAGAGCTTGCACATCTTTCCAATTGGCGCCATACACGCTTCCAGTCAACCAAATATACGCTGTGATGCTGGTTGATAACGGACTAGCGGCAATAGCAAACGTTGTAATGGCTCCCATCAACGCTGATATCCCCATCCCAACCAAAATCAGTCTCATGGGCGTAATTCCATTACGCCAAGCTAAGCAATACACTAATAAAACAGCGCTAAATGCACCAAGAATAGAGAAAAATGGTAACCAGAAAATACCGAGCGTTGAACTGAAAAAAGACAGATAAGTAATCGCGGCTGCCGATGCACCTCCGGTTATACCAATAACATCAGGAGACGCCAAAGGGTTACGAATCATAGACTGAAGTAACAAACCAGACGACGCTAAAGCGGCGCCGACGATCGCAGACATAACTACCCTAGGAAAGCGTAATGATTGAGCGATGAACTCTGAAAGAGTGTCACTTCTGGAAAACATGTCAAAGAGGATTTGCCCTATCCCAATAAACTGATTACCTACGCTCAAAGAAATAAGCATGATGGCAAAGACAACCACGATCAGAGCGCACATAACGGCGACAGCAGAAACAGGAATAGCGGCCGAAATTAAACGATTTCGAATAATCCACAGCTTAGACATGACTCTTTCCTTTTCTGGCAAGATAGATAAAGAACGGCACGCCTAAAATAGCGGTGAGGACGCCAATAGGAAGCTCTTCTGGGGCAATAACAAACCTTCCAATAATATCTGCCAGCATCAATAGTATCGCTCCCCATAGAGCACTTAACGGTATAAGCGATCTATGATCGTTACCCGTAAAAGCACGCACCATATGGGGAACAATAAGACCGATAAAACCGATGTTTCCCGCTAACGAAACGGCAATACCAGCCAAACCAATAATCAGTGTACTTAAGAGCGTTTTAATAAGCAGTGTATTTTGCCCAAGACCTTTCGCTATATCATCCCCGGACAGCAAAACATTGATATGAGGGGAGCACAATATGGCTGCAAACATAAAAAGACAGGTATAAGGCAAAACCTGTCCAACAGCATCTAATGAACGTCCGGACACTGAGCCAGCCATCCAAAACAAAACACTATCCAGACCTTCCTGCCCCAAGACTAATATTCCTTGAGTAAAGGCAACAAAAAGAGATGAAATAGCAACGCCAGACAATACAATTTTTACAGGGGACAGGCCATCACGCCCTAAAAAGCCAATGCCATAAACCAATCCTCCCGCCATTGTCGCACCAAAAAACGCGATCCACAGTAAGCTACCAGCGGACAACGTTGCGGAAAAAGAAGAACATAAAACGATAAAAAACACGGCTCCCGCATTAACGCCAAAAATAGAAGGCGCCGCTAACGGGTTGCGCGTTAATGCCTGCATCAATACACCTGAAACCGCGAGCGAGGCGCCGACAAGGCCGGCAACAAATGTTCGAGATAAGCGAGTTGTTTGAATGACGATGTGATCAATAGAATGCGGATCGTAAGCAAGGAAAGAATGCCAGACAGCCTCTAACGGCACCGGATATTGCCCAGAAGCAAGGCTAAGAAAAAAAACAGCAGCTAACGCGGTGAACGCACTAATAAACACCCACTTGGTTTTTGTACTCATACTCGATGAATACATCATTAACTGTCTGAATCTGTAATGATGTCAAAATGGCGATATAGATCATCAAGCATTAGATTGGCGCCAATAATCCCTCCTGAAAGCAACCAAGTCACTCTGTCGACCTCATATACCTTACCGTTTTGAGGAGCTTTTAATGCCTTCCAAAGCGGGTGAGAGCGCCATGCCTTATAATTTTGTCTTACAATCTCATCGTCAGAATGCAAAATAATAAAAAACATATCAGCGTTTGCGCTGGGTAAAGCCTCTTTAGTCTTTAACTTTACTCCCCAGCCTGTTTGACTGGGCAAAGGAAAAGTAAACCCGACCTCATGTAGTACCGAACCAGCAAAGCTTTTTTGCAAATATAAACGCAGGTGGTCAGCACGAATATTCAAAACCGATACACTAATTGGCCATTCAGAGTGGTTTTTCTTCATTACTTCTCTTAATTGGCCTATTCGCTCCTGAAAAGTCGACCAAAGCTCTTTGCCTTTCCTGTCACGACTAATTGCCTTTGCAGTTAGTTCTAGTGAATGCTGAAAGTCATACACATTTTCAGCTAACACAGTCGGAGCAATTTGAGATAATTGAGTATATATTTTTTCATGGCGGGACCTTGTACCAATAATCAGATCCGGCTTTAAAGCAGCAATTGCCTCTAAGTTAGGCTGTGTTTCCAACCCAACATGCGAGACACCTTTTAAAGCTGGGCGCAAATATCGATAAGTCGGTTTTTGGGCCCAAGAATCGACAACCCCTACAGGAGTAACACCTAACGCGACAACCGAATCTGTTGCCCCTTGAAAAAGAGTAACCACTCGCTTTATGTCTTTACTCACAGACGTTACACCCATCGCATGAGTGACCTTCGTCATACCTTCATCACTAGAATAGGCTGAAAAAGCCATTAAAAGCGACGCAAATATGCTGAGGTGTTTTATAAATCGATTCATTGAAGACACCCTCAATTCTCCTTACAAAAGGATAGAAATAAGGGTGATAATAATTACTATTAACAATCATATCAATTTATAATTTAGAAAATGATAAACATCGTTGTATATTGCATCGTGGAGCTGTTTCCGTGTCTTTTGTTTTCCATCCAAACAAATTATGCCGTCTCCAGGAAGTTCTTCTTCTAATATCTCGTAGGCATGAGGCTTACATAGCTGCACGAAGCTAAAATGCGTTGCATCAGGGTAGACTTTATATTGCACTGAACCACGTGGTAACTTCCTTGCGATGTGCCCTGACTCTTTATCGGCAGACAAACCATCAATAGAGCCTCCTTCAACAGAAAAGTCACCGATATCAATGCCCGCCCCCAGAACCAACACTGGTTGGTTAATTTGCTCTAAACTTTGGTCAGAAAACGAGTGCGCTGCCCCTAAATCAAGGCTCACAAACGATTGAATACGGCGGTCTTTTAATACACGATCAAGAGGCTTGGCAATGTCTAATCTCATTTCCTCAGCCACACTTTCTACACGAGGGTTTGGATGGTTATCGTGATATTGACGCATCGACGCGTAATCGACTGTCGCCCCCGCCAATAACATCACTGTCCAACCACCTAACGAGTGTCCTATGACGCTGATGTCCGATTCGTCGATACTTGCCTGCCAATCGCTATCGGTTTGGAGCCAATCCAATAATCGAGACACATCTGCGGGACGTTCCCACCATTGTTCCGCATCGATTTTATCGTGTCGAAAAGTTGAGGTCCCCGGATGATCGACAGCCGCAACTAAATAGCCTTGTTGGACCAATCTGGTCGCCAACCAATTTAGATTGCGCCAATGTCCGCGATAACCATGGGAAAGTAATACAAGAGGGAAGCGTTCTAGTTTTGGAACCGCATTTTTAACTGCATACGTCCCCTTAAACGCAATATTGTCTGCAATCTTAGACTGCGGCTCGCTCTGTTCTGTGGGGTACCATATCGTTGCGTCTAATGGACGCGAAGAGTCGGAGTAAATGGGGACATGCGTCAAGCCCACGTTATCCGCTATTGCAGACGACATCAGTAAACTCGTCACCAGCCCTGATAAAAGAGCCTTTATAAAGGTATTCATTGTTGCTCCCGATAAGAAGGTTAAGTCAGTAGCAACAATGTTGGTTTTATTCTCGTAAACAGACGACCTAAAAGAGGATTTAGGTCGTTCTAAAACCTGTTCGAGGACATTTCACAAGTCTCTATTATTTATTAGGGTTCGGCACCACAGGACAATTAACAACGATGCGGGAGCGATTAATGGTCACGAGACCTTTACGCTCAGCCGCGTAGATATCCCCTTCTGATTTCAGCTCATACGCTTTTTCAGGATCCGTCCACTTCACCCAGTACATAAGCCAGAGTGGAGAATACTGCGTGTCGGTACTTTTCGGCCCAACAGGCCAAGGAGCAGAAGGAAACACATTGCGTTGCTCTCCGCCAGGAAAACCATACACTCGTTCTAATGCTGTTTTGACTCGCGGCGGTTTTGGATATCGCGGAATAGCATCCCGCAAACGCGGCGTATAGTTGGCGTTCATCTGCTCAGCCATCTCTTTGTCTGATACATCAGTCGTAATATAAAAGACCTCTTTACCCTCATACCACGCTGGAAATACTGGCATGCTCATCTGCATGGGCAAGTCTTTATAAGAGTTTGAAGAACAGGCTGTTAGCAATACAGCAAGCAAACAGGACAAAGCGATCTTAATTTTCATAACACTTCCCTTAGTGGCTACGTTGATATAGCGGCGACATTGATACGGATAATAGTGACACTTTCTTTATGAATGCCTTTGGAATATGAGTATAGAGTCTTTGTTGTTGGATTCTAAGATTTTCTTACACTCAATTCGCCAATATCTTAATACGTACCCTTGATTAAGGTCACGTTGCGACATGAACAATTCCGATACAGTCTCACCAGTACTTTGAATAAGCGGCTTCTCAAAACATCTTAATAGAGAATTCCTTAGTAGAAAGGAGCCTTAGTAGACATCCATTCGTGTAATACACTCATTAGGATTTGTATTGTATGCAATCACCTCATGTTCGTTTAATACCCGCTTCTCTCTCCGTTCTATCCGCCTTAATATTGTGGTTTATTGTCCCGGTACCCGATGGCGTTAATGTCAATGCTTGGCATTTACTCGCTCTGTTTGTCGCGACGATTATCGCCATTATTGGTAAAGCCATGCCAATTGGTGCGGTTGCGCTTATTGCCATTTTCTTTGTCGCTTTCACTGGCGTAACCAGCAACAGCCCGTCTCAAGCAATCAAAGATGCGTTGAGCGGTTTTTCAAGCTCTCTTATTTGGTTGATTGGTATTGCCATTATCATTTCGAGAGGACTCGCGAAAACCGGTTTAGGGCAGCGCATTGGCTATTACTTTATTTCGATCTTTGGCAAACGTACATTAGGCGTTGGTTATGCTTTAGCTCTTTCTGAGTTGGTACTCGCTCCCGTCACACCGAGCAATACGGCACGAGGGGGTGGGATTATTCATCCTATTATGAGGTCCATTGCCGAGAGTTTTCATTCCTCCTCTGAAGAAGGGTCCCAACGAAAAATTGGTCACTATCTGGCTCTCGTGAATTACCATACCAACCCCATTACGTCCGCCATGTTTATTACTGCGACCGCCCCAAATCCTCTGATCGTAAAGCTGATCGCTGATGCCACCGGAGCAGAAATCAGTATCTCTTGGGGTACGTGGGCATTGGCGGCTTTACTTCCAGGATTGCTATGTCTATTACTCATGCCATTAGTGCTCTACTTCCTCTATCCTCCCGAAATTAAACACACACCGGATGCGACAAAGTTTGCCCAACAAAAATTGCGAGCGATGGGGAAAACCAGCACCCAAGAGAAGATCATGATCGCGGTGTTTACTCTACTTCTCGTACTCTGGACAGGACTGCCTGCGGCGCTGTTTGGTGATGACTTTAAGGTACACACTACGACGACTGCGATGCTAGGGCTCAGTGTGCTTCTCGTGACTGGCGTACTGACATGGGATGACGTTTTAAAAGAAAAATCTGCTTGGGATACAATCACTTGGTTCGCCGCCCTGATAATGATGGCAACGTATCTCAATAAACTTGGGTTAATCGCTTGGTTTTCTGGCGTTGTCGAAACAAACATTACTCATCTTGGGCTGGGGTGGATTCCTTCTATTTCAATATTGGTCTTAATTTACTTCTACACACATTACTTTTTTGCCAGTACAACCGCACATATTACCGCCATGTTCGCCGCTATTTTCGCTGCTGGCATTGCGCTGGGTGCGCCGCCTCTCATACTCGGCTTACTTATGGCTGCCGCTTCTTCTTTGATGATGTCTCTGACTCATTATGCAACTGGCACCTCTCCCATTATTTTCGGGTCTGGCTATGTTTCAATGGGCGATTGGTGGAAAGCAGGCGTTGTTATGAGCGTGGTAAATCTCGGAGTTTGGTGTATCGCCGGAGGTCTATGGTGGAAAGCGCTAGGGTATTGGTAGTACTTCAAAAACAAGGCGTATGTCGATCACAATTACCCGAGGGCTCATCCTAATACATTGTTTAAACTAAAGAACATGTAATGTTTTATATTTATATTGAAACATTATTCATATATCATCCGAAGTTTAAAATTTATGTAAAAATAAGGATGATATATGGAATTTAAAAAACTGTGTATAGGTGCTGGTTTGGTATTAGCTTCGACAGTATCTATGGCAGAAATGCCTGAGTTTGGAGCACAAATAGGATATGCATCAGGTGGTGATAAATTAGCAACAGCCACATTTATGGACGGTTCAACGGAATCTTTGTATGCGGGCTCAGGATTTACTATCGGTGCTTTTCTAACAGCCCCTATATCAGCAGAGAGTGACATTGATTGGAAACTCGCGATTAATTATCTTAACGACTCCATTGACGCAGCGAACGGCGAAATTAGCTTCAGCCGCTTTCCAATAGATGCGTTAGTTATAAAGAACTTCGAAAAGTTCAAACTTGGTGGTGGTATAACCTACCATTTAAATCCAACCTTGGATCTAGACACTCCAAGCTACAATGAAAAAACAGATGCAGATAATGCACTTGGATTCATATTAGAAGGTTCGTATATGCTTACACGCGACGTTGACCTTGGCCTTCGCTACACCAATATCGAATACGACTTCAAGAATGCGCCAGCATTTGACGGTTCTCATGTAGCAATCAATTTAGCGGTTACCTTTTAATAAAAGGCATACGCAAATAAATAGAAGGGTGCTAACTCACCTTTCTATTTAAAGCCCGTCCCTTGTTTCGCATATTTATACACGGTATTGCGACTTACGCCTGCCGCTTTCGCCGTCTTAGAAACATTGCCGTTGAACTGCCCTAGCAGTTTGGGAATTCTCACGTCTAGGCTTTCTTGCTTTTCACCCTCAACTTGGTTTGAAGTCAAAAGCTCATCCGTTTCGCCGCTCTGAAGATCGTCAAAAAAGTCATCCGGCAAATGCCAATCCTCTAATACATCGCCGTCGGCCATCGCCATACCAACTTTCAATACGTGAACCAACTGACGCATGTTTCCCGGCCACGGATGTGAACTCAGCAAGGTCAACATTTCACCCGTAAGTAATGGCGCTGGGTCTTCTAGTCGTAATCGGTCGTGTATGTAAGAAATAACCTCTCTCTTATCCATCCGATCTCGCAATGAGGGCAACTCGATATTCAACCCGGAAATTCGATAATACAGATCTTGTCGAAATCGACCTTCGTGAACCTCCTGTTTTAGTTGTCTATTGGTTGCGGAAATCAGTTTTACATCAACGGGGTAGACGTCGGTCGAACCTAACGGTGTGACGACTCGCTCTTGTAACACTCTTAACAATCGGGACTGAACCGCCATCGGCATTTCACCAATTTCGTCTAGAAATAACGTGCCTTTATGCGCGCGTCGTATGAGTCCAATCGACCCTTTACTTTGTGCTCCGGTAAACGCGCCTTTTTCATAGCCAAAAAGTTCAGATTCAACCAATTCTGATGGGATAGCGGCACAGTTTACCGCCACCAGCATTTGAGCCTGCCGCGAGCTATGATAATGCAAACTGCGCACGAAGATTTCCTTACCAGCCCCGGTTTCTCCATGAATCAGAATTGGAATGTCTTTCTCCATAATTTTATGAGCTTGCTTAACAACACGGCGTACTTTTTCGTCGCCATGCTCTAACTCTTCCAATGGAACAACATTTTCGGGCAGTAATCGCTTTTCTTTCGCGGGTTCAGGTCGAGGAGCAGCGTTAGGCTCGCTCAAAGTGGTTTCAGGTGCCACATACCCTTCCGTTTTTCGAAAATCAGGGATTCGCATAACAGGTAAAGCAGGCGGTAAGACATTGACATAAAACTGGTAACGACCGAGTGCTTTCAGTTTCATTGGGATATTAGTCGGTTGATGCTTGATTTCGCGCATTTCACAATCAAATACCTGAGCAATATTCAGCAAAGCTAAGTCTCTGGCTAGGACAACTTCTGCGCGACGATTCGCGGAGACGATGGTGCCATTCTCATCCAACACAAGCACCCCTGACCAATGACTGTCCAAACTGATGAGGTTGGTATTAAAAGTGAGAATGAAATAGTCTTTTTGAAAGGCGGCGAAGATCAGTCGATTCTCCACACTAAGTGACATGAGTTTGACCATACCCAGTGTGTGATCTTGAGGTAGATAGGCATCTGAGGAGATGTCGAGTACGCCAACAACGTCATTTTGCGAGTCGTAAATGGGAGAGGCAGACCCGACCATAAAGCGATTCGCACGCAAGAAGTGCTCGTCTCGCCCAACTTGAATCGCCTGCCCTGTAATCAAAGCGGTACCAATGGCGTTCGTCCCGACGCCTTCTTCGGTCCATTGATTACCACCGACTAAACCATGACTCTGGCCATACCTGTCATCACGACCAAAGCGGTTTTTGCCCCACGTATTCAAAACATGGCCTTGATGATCGGCCAGTACAATCATACAGGAAGAGTTATTTAGGATGTTTTCGTAATAAGGAAGAACTTCGTTTTCCGTGGTTTCAAGAAGACTACGATGCTGATCCAAAAGATCATGTAATTCACCTTGCGGAAGCGTACCAAAATCCGGTTCCGACCCATGATCTAACCCAAACTGCTCACAACGAAACCATGACGCTTCAATTTGCGACTTATGTTCCGCTTCAACGTGATCAGTACAGCCATCTTTTGCGTCCACGCAGGCACGCTCTGATTCCGTAACAGAGTCCATCGGCTTACTCTCTGATTGTGCTTTTTGTTGTTTTTCTTTTTTCATTCACTTCTCTGCATATCTTTTACGCAAAGAGCGACAAGCCATTGAGGAGTCTGCCAGCAACGAAATCTATTCTCAACTCCTAAACGCATTGTGCGACTAGAAAGCCGGAACATCAATGAAATGTTACCACTTTTTCCTGAACCATCTTTTGCCTGTGCGCATAGCCAATACTGGATAAAATACTGCTAATCCTTCTCTAAAGAACAAAAGCTAAATCAAATCAATCGTCTATACTCCAGCTTGCGATTTTTCTTTAAGTCCATTTAGATAAGGAAGACTATGAAAAAGATACAGATTAGAAATACCCTAAAAACAACGTCGATCGTATCAATGACAACATTGACCCTAATTGGTTGTGCTGCCCACACTCCGGATAAAGATAACGAATCGGTAGCAACGAGCGCTCCGATAGAAAACGTTTGCATAGGCACAACGGATTTACCCGATTCGCTGTCACCCTACTTCGAAGAAGTGCAAGACGAAGCCTTATTAACACAAACGCTTGGCCAACCAGAGAAAGGCATGCTCTGCCAAGGTAAAGTTTATCAAGCCAAAGCAGATACCCAAGTCCCGCTTTATCGCGCTTGGAATAGCACGAACCCTCACAGTCAATTCGGTAAATGGTGGGCTTTTAGTCAACCGGAAGGGCTCGTCTCTAAATATCGTTCTGATTACGAAATCTGTTACCAGTGGTCACCGCTCGACAAACTGGTCAGCTGTACGCTCAAAGCGGGGACGAAAGTGGTTGTAGGGAATGGTCAAAGCGCTATGTGCTCGAAGTACCTAACGTACGACGTCTCGCAATCTCAGCAAGTTTACTTAACGGAAGCTGAGCAATCCCTGAGTAACTGTGACGTAAAAGACGCTGCCTTCTCTTGGGAATAAAAAGCGTAGAAGAAATAGAAGTCCGATTACTAGAAAGAAAAAAGTAAAAAACGCCCTAAACTTGTCGAAGCCGCCTTCCTCCGGCAAGTTTAGGACTCGTCTCCAACAACCTCAAGCACCTACCTCCATACGTTAACGACAAAGCAAACGGTCTCAAAAACTGAACACTCTACTGAACACTTTTTTCGTTTTTGAACATATGTGAACACCTTACCTCCTCAGCTCTTCGCTCTCAGAGAATATCCAGAAAGATAAAAATAAACCATAAAAATCAATTCCTTAAAAATCACTCAATCATACTTTTCAAATATGGCACAAACATTGAAATACAAGTATTGAAACTGCTCTTTGAAAGAGTGTTTTCGAAAACAAAAATAACGTAATCGTGTTCATGTGCGAAAAGCGACAAGCCAGAAGCGAATCATTCATAAACACATTTATCCGCATCATTGTGGCGGCCATAACAAAAACAAAAGGTTAACAACAATGTCATTAACGCTAGAAAACGTTTCTCGCGTTGTCGAAGGTGAAACTTGGATCTCTGACGTCAATCTGACATTGGAACCAGGTTCGTTCAACGTCCTACTGGGCAGAACGTTAGCCGGTAAAACAACGCTAATGAGATTGATGGCTGGGCTTGATCGTCCAACCAAAGGCAAAATATTGATGAACGGTGTCGATGTCACCGGCGTGCCTGTTCGAGAACGAAACATCTCAATGGTGTATCAGCAATTCATCAATTACCCCAATATGACGGTGTTTGAAAACATCGCGTCGCCCTTACGTCTCGCTAATCTGTCGGAAACAGAAATAGACAAACGCGTGCATGAAACCGCAGAAATGCTGCGCATTGAAGAATACTTGGGTCGCTTACCACTGCAGCTGTCTGGAGGGCAACAACAGCGTACAGCAATGGCCAGAGCACTGGTCAAAGACTCTCAGGTTATTCTATTCGACGAACCTCTTGTGAACTTGGACTACAAACTCAGAGAAGAACTCCGCCAAGAATTGAGAGCCTTGTTTAAAGCAAGAAATTGCATTGCAGTCTACGCCACAACAGAACCAAATGAAGCACTCGCACTGAGCGGTAACACCGCAGTGTTGCACGAAGGTCGTCTTCTACAGTTTGGTGAAACCGCTGAGGTTTATCACCAACCTCAAAACATTATTACAGCGGAAATGTTCTCTGAACCGCCTATTAATGTGGTTCCCGGAAAAGTCACCGAGACGGAAGTTACGTTCGATGACAAAGTTCATTTTCAGCTCAATAATGATTTGCGAAGCCTGCCTGCGGGGCAATATCAATTTGGAGTAAGAGCATCACACATTGGCTTGGTCCCTCACAACGATGACGATTTAGAACTGCCTGTCCAAGTGGATTTAGCAGAAATCAGCGGCTCTGAGACGTTTCTTCATGTCCACAATCCTCACTTTGATTTGGTGCTGCATTTATCAGGGGTTCATCAGTATCAGGTAGATCAAGAAATCAAAGTCTATTTTCCTACGCATAAGCTGTACGCCTTTAACGACCACGGCGACATGGTGCATGCCCCAGCACGTATTGGAGGTCTTTGATCATGGCAGAAATTACACTCAATGCCTTGGCGCATACCTACAGCGATTCGCCTACCAAGCCCGAAGATTACGCCATTAGACAGATGCAACATGTGTGGCATCAAGGCGGAGCCTATGCGCTTTTGGGGCCGTCTGGCTGTGGTAAGTCGACTTTGCTCAACATCATATCGGGGCTGCTTGAACCGTCGGACGGAGAAGTATTATTCGATGGCAAGCGCGTGAATGAACTAAAGCCAGAAGAGCGCAATATCGCACAGGTTTTCCAGTTTCCCGTGGTATACGACACCATGACGGTTTACGACAACTTAGCTTTTCCACTTAGAAATATTGGTGTTCCTTCCCATAAAATTCGCTCGAAAGTTCTGGAAGTGGCCGAAATATTAGAGTTGTCAGATCAACTCAAACGCAAAGCCAAAGGTTTGTCGGCCGACCAAAAACAAAAAGTTTCGATGGGACGCGGCCTCGTCCGAGACGATGTGTCCGCCATTTTATTTGATGAACCGCTCACAGTCATTGACCCTCAGCTCAAATGGAAACTGCGCCGTAAGCTGAAGCAGATTCACGAACAATTCAATATCACCATGGTCTATGTCACACACGACCAGCTTGAAGCGTCGACCTTTGCCGATAAAATCGCGGTTATGTACGACGGTCAGATCGTGCAATTTGGCACACCAAGAGAACTGTTTGAGAACCCTGCTCATACCTTCGTAGGTTACTTTATTGGCAGCCCAGGGATGAACTTCTTTAATGCAACGTTTAGTGCCGGTTCTCTATCATTCGGTAAGCATGTCATTTCGATTCATTCGTCGTTAGCAAATCACCTCCAACAGCGTGGTGATATTACCGATGTGAAAGTTGGTATACGTCCAGAGTTTGTTCATGTCTGGGACGGCTTCAATGACGACGCTTACGAAGTGGAGGTCGACTATGTCGAAGACCTTGGCACCTACAAAATTCTGTCCTTCATTTTCAACGGCATCACAATGAAAGCACGACTCAGTGAAGATCAGAAAGTGCCCGTTGGCAAAGCCTATATTAGCTTTCCTGAGCAATGGACCAAGCTCTACATTGACGAATACCTTGTTGAGCTAGGCTCTGAGGCTCAATCCGAACATGAGTCCGAACACCGATCCGAAAGCCCATCACAAGGTTCTGAGGAGGCCGTAAATGAATAAGGTTGAAAACAATAAAGCTTGGTGGCTTGTCCTTCCGGTTTTCATCATTGTCGCGTTTTCCGCCATCATCCCGTTGATGACGGTCGTGAACTACTCGGTTCAAGACATTTTCGATCCATACACTCGGTACTTTGTTGGCACAGAGTGGTTCAAACAAGTGATGACAGATACTCGCTTACACGATGCACTGGGGCGTCAGTTTATTTTCTCATTCACGATTTTATTGATTGAGATTCCGTTAGGGATTTTGGTTGCCTTAATGATGCCCACCAAGGGAAGAAGCGCCTCGTTAGCATTAATCCTTGTCGCCATCCCGCTCTTGATTCCGTGGAACGTAGTGGGAACTATTTGGCAGATTTTTGGACGTGCCGACATCGGCTTATTTGGCGCATTTCTTTCGTGGCTAGGCGTTGATTACAACTATGCGTCTAATCCCATTGACGCGTGGATGACGGTCGTCTTGATTGACGTTTGGCACTGGACACCACTCGTTGCCTTGCTTTGCTACTCGGGCTTACGCGCCATTCCAGAAGTCTATTATCAAGCCGCTCGTATTGATCGGGCCTCTCGCTGGGCGGTGTTCCGGTATATTCAGCTCCCTAAACTGACCAATGTTCTGATCATAGGAGTACTTCTGCGCTTTATGGACTCCTTTATGATCTACACCGAGCCATTTGTGTTAACGGGAGGCGGACCCGGCACGTCCACCACCTTCTTAAGTCAGTCTTTGGTTCAACAAGCCATTGGTCAATTCGATCTTGGGCCTGCAGCAGCCTTCTCGCTGGTGTACTTCCTTATCATTCTGTTGGTGTGTTGGGTGTTCTATACCACCATCATGAACATGCAAAAAGACAAATAGGAGGCGATGATGTCAAACCCAAGCCTTGTCTCAGAAACTCAAGATAATGGCGTTTCAAAGAGACGCCTTTCAGAGACACCCAACACGGAAAAACCTCGTCATCAACCGCTTGCAATGCAAGCCCCGGTAGTAAGTCACGCACAAAAGAAAGCGCGTAGAGCCGTGTGGCGTGGACGAATCGGATTAAACCTCTATTTAATCCTTTTACTTCTACCGATCTATTGGTTGATTAATATGTCTTTTAAGACAAACACCGAGATTCTTAGCGGCCTTTCGCTGTACCCTGAGCATTTCACATTGGATAACTATGCGAAGATATTTGGCGACCCCACCTGGTACATGGGGTACGTCAATTCAATGCTGTATGTGTCCATGAACATGGTCATCAGCTTACTCGTCGCTCTGCCAGCCGCCTATGCTTTTAGCCGTTACAAGTTCGTCGGCGACAAACATATGTTCTTCTGGTTGCTGTCGAATCGGATGGCCCCACCAGCAGTGTTTCTACTGCCGTTTTTTCAGCTGTATTCATCCGTAGGTTTATTCGATACTCACATCGCGGTCGCGTTAGCGCATTGTCTCTTCAATGTCCCGTTGGCGGTCTGGATCTTAGAAGGGTTTATGAGCGGTGTTCCTCGTGAGATCGATGAGACAGCCTATATCGACGGCTACTCATTTCCTAGATTTTTTGTACGTATCTTCATTCCCTTGATTCGGTCTGGTATCGGTGTGACGGCTTTCTTTTGTTTTATGTTCTCTTGGGTTGAGCTATTGCTTGCTCGCACACTCACGTCTGTTGACGCAAAACCCATTGCCGCCATCATGACTCGTACCGTTTCCGCGTCCGGAATGGATTGGGGGCTATTAGCCGCCGCTGGCGTACTCACAATCGTACCCGGCATGCTGGTCGTTTACTTCGTTCGTAACCACATCGCCAAGGGTTTTGCCCTTGGTCGAGTATAGAGGAGAAGCACCATGGTTTGGATGTCTTGGACCTTACCCACTGCCCTATTCTTTGGCGGCATTGCACTCATTCTTGTGGCAATGACCACTTGGCAAATTGTTTCGCCGTGCGTTGAACGCAAGGGCTTTTTGCCCATTGTCACATCACGGGGAGACAGACTGTTTATCGGCCTGTTAACCAGTGCCTTTATCCACCTGACTTTTGTCGCGCTGACAGAAGTCGCCCTTTTGGTGGCCACCGCCCTGTCCGTTATTTGGATGATTATCCTAATGCGCTGGGGTTAAGGACGAAGCAGCGAAATAGGCAGGAAGCTTAAGAGAGTGTTCATAAAAATAAAGAAACTTAATGTTGAGGTAAAAGATGAAAAATAAGAAAAAAATCGCCCTAGCAGCATTACCTTTCGCCGTAATGATGCATTCCGCATCTGTCTGGGCTGATGCCTATTCCGACGCGGCGAAAAAATGGGTATCGGACGAGTTCACGGTCTCTACGCTATCGAAACAAGAACAGCTTAACGAGCTTTCTTGGTACACAGACGCTGCAAAACGTTTCCGAGGTATGGAAATCAACGTCGCCTCTGAAACATTAACCACCCACAAATACGAGTCTCAAGTATTGGCGAAGGCCTTCGAAGAGATTACGGGGATCAAAGTCAATCACGATTTGATTCAAGAAGGGGACGTGGTTGAGAAGCTACAAACACAAATGCAGTCTGGCCGTAATATCTACGATGCGTACGTTAACGACTCAGACTTAATCGGCACGCACTTTCGTTATGGTAAAGTCGTTCCAATCTCCACCATGATGACAGGTGACGGCAAAGACTACACGTCACCAACGTTGGATCTAGCCGATTTTATCGGTTTGGATTTCACCACAGGCCCCGATGGCGTGCTATACCAACTGCCAGATCAGCAGTTCGCCAACTTGTATTGGTTCCGAGCTGACTGGTTCGCCCGTGACGACCTGAAAAAACAATTCAGCGATATTTATGGCTATGAACTAGGGGTGCCTGTTAACTGGTCTGCCTATGAAGACATTGCAGAGTTCTTTACCGATCATGTCAAAATGATCGATGGCGAACCCGTCTACGGTCACATGGACTACGGTAAAAAAGACCCTTCACTGGGTTGGCGCTTTACTGATGCATGGTTCTCAATGGCTGGCGCGGGTGACAAAGGCATTCCAAACGGTTTGCCTGTCGATGAATGGGGTATCCGAATCGAAAACGGCTGTTCTCCAGTCGGCTCAAGTGTCTCCCGTGGAGGCGCAACCAATGGTCCAGCCGCCGTTTACGCGACAACCAAATACGTCGACTGGTTACGTCAATATGCGCCACCAGAAGCACAAGGCATGACCTTCTCGGAATCTGGGCCGGTACCTGCGCAAGGCAGTATTGCCCAGCAGATATTCTGGTACACCGCCTTCACAGCCGATATGACGAAACAAGGCTTGCCTGTCGTTAATGATGACGGTACACCGAAGTGGCGTATGGCGCCGTCTCCAGTGGGGCCATACTGGGAAGAAGGCATGAAGAAAGGTTATCAGGACGTAGGGGCTTGGACGTTCATGAATTCCACACCAGAAGATCGTCGTTTAGCAGCGTGGTTGTACGCTCAGTTCACAACGTCGAAAACCGTATCGCTAAAGAAAACCCTTGTCGGATTAACCCCTATTCGCGAGTCCGATATCAATTCACCTGAAATGCAAGCAGCGGCACCGAAGCTCGGCGGCTTAGTTGAATTCTATAAAGGGCCCGCACGTAAAGAATGGTCTCCTACAGGCACCAACGTTCCAGATTACCCTAAGTTAGCTCAGCTTTGGTGGCAATACATATCGCAAGCCGCCAGTGGTGAGGCAACCCCGCAGGAAGCTCTGAAGGGCTTGGCGGCAGCACAGGATAAAGTCATGCAACGACTTGAACGGGCAAATGTTCAAAAAACCTGTGGTCCTAAGTTAAATGAGCCACGTGATGAGTCCTACTGGCTTAACCAACCCGGTTCACCAAAAGCCAAACTTGCTAATGAAAAACCACAAGGCGTCACAGTGAATTACGAGGATTTGATTCGTTCTTGGGAGTAAACGCGATGTTGCACCTAGTCGCTCCAAGCGTTAGGTAAAACCTGAGAAAAAAGTAGCAAATCAAAAAGGGTCAACGGACATTTGTGCGTTGACCCTTTTTTTTGTTCATTACAAATTTGTATAGTTCCTGAATGTCTGATGTGACTTTGGCATACTAGAGTACCAACCTCGACAGGATGAACTTCTCATTCACACACGAGGAATTGAACATGAAAAAAGTACTCATCGTTGCCATCACCGTTTTTGCTTTGTCTATTACGAACGCAACAACCGCATGGGCAAATCAGCCCGCTGCTGACAAACAAGTAAACGTCGCCGAGCCAACAATCACCATAGTGGAAGCAAAAGAAATACGTGATTGGCTCTGTGAAAGTCTCACTAAAGTAGGTCATGTTGTCGATGCCTTTGATAAAGGCAGGGAAGCTTTAATTGCCGCCTCCACACGCGACTATCATGTGCTCATTTTAGATTGGATGGTCCCTGATCTAGATGGTATTGCCGTATTAAAAACACTGCGTGCAGCCAAAATAAACACCTCTATTATGATGCTTACCGCCCTCGGTGACGTCGATGATCGAGTCACAGGGTTAGAGGCAGGCGCAGACGATTATCTCGCAAAACCGTTTGCCATCTCTGAGTTACTTGCTCGGATCAACGCACTGGGAAGACGTACATTGTCAACGTCAATGGAACAACAGCAAGACACCACGCTAGTATATGAAGACCTTGAACTGGATCTGTTGGCGTTAAAGTGCCACAGAGCTGACGAGAATATTCTCTTGAATACCAAAGAAATCAGGCTACTCGAAACACTGATGCGTAACCAAGGTCGGGTAATGACACGCTCAATGCTGTTAGAACGAGTGTGGAATATTGATTTTAACCCTGAAACCAGTATTGTAGAAACTCACATCAGTCGACTAAGGGCGAAAGTAGATAAGCCCTTCCCCACATCACTGATCCGAACCGTTCGCGGAGCAGGATATATCTTTGGCAATTAATGCAGTGATCAGCAAGCTATTCAAAATGAGTGCGGTCCGCTATGCCATGCTCCAGTCCGTTTTTTTTATTGTCTTATTAGTGCTCGCCAGCGTCATTCTTCAGCGTCAAATCACCTTTCAAGCCTACGACGATATCGATCAAGAACTCATCCTTTTTGCAGAAGACCTAGCGATTAGTTTTGACGAAGCGGATGGCATGCCCAAGTGGTATACGCTAGGAGAGGATGAACTGGTTGTAAACAGAATCGACCGTTTTCGTTCAGATGACAATAAGGTTTATGGGCTAATCAAACACGATGTCTTTAACACAAACGGATTTTCGACACTTCCTGACGACCAATTATTCGAAGCGCGATTCTTACGAGAGCTCTATATTGACGAATTTTTTGGTGGTACATCGGGTGAGTTTTACTCAGAGCTCAGCGACATGACAGAAGGACATCACGAACGATATCAACTTAAACAGCAACAATGACGCAGCGCCCATAACAACAGAACTCATATCAGCGCAAGATATCGATTACGCAAGCAATTGGCGTGTTTATGTCGTTGACGTAAAAGGAGGCAAAATCGCCGTTTACATGTCAATAGATGAAACCAACGACGTACTCAACCTAATCCCCTCAATCGTTTGGCCTATTGGTATTCTGCTGGTCATCACGCCCCTAATTGGCGGGATTCTATTCGGCTCGTTCCAGCAAAAGAGACTGGCCCGTATCTCTCACGGCCTAAAACAAATTGCGGGGGAAATCTATCCGTTCGCATGGCGCCGAAAAATCAACGAGACGACATTGATGAACTAATGACACATCTTGATAGCACGACAGAAACGCTGGATCGCTCCATTACGCAAATTAAACACAATGCACAGCACTTTGCTCACGAGCTGCGCACGCCGATGACCCATTTAAAAAATGAACTGGAACTGGCTAATGAGACCGTTGACTTATCGCGAGCACTCAACAAAGCTGATGACGTCATTCGTATTTTTAATGCGGTTCAGCGTATAAACCGACTGAGTAATCGACACGTTTTAGAGCGACGAGAAGAGGTCTCTCTCAATGACGCCGTCAGTACCGTATCCGACTTATATAAAGAGGTTATTGAAGATAACGATAAGGCCCTAATCACGGCGACCAACGCAACCAAAAACATCATCGCGGACCGCCAATTGATCACACAATTGCAGTGTAATCTCGTTGAAAACGCCATGCGCTATGCAGGTGAGCACGGCATTCATATGAGGAAACGCCCTTATAACGGCCGCAGCCCGCAAAGAAGCCGCCGGCCTGCAAAAAACCATTAAACCGCAAAGAAGCGACACTGATTCACATACCAAAAGGGAACCATTTAGCGGTACCGCCTACTTAAAGTTCAAACACTTCTTTAGGTATGACCACCGTGACAATACCCACGCCGACCAATGCACTTGTTAGATCTCATACGTTTTCGCACACTCGGTCGTCTGAGCCTCATCAAAGACCAGTAAACGGGCAGGATGACACAGACAGCCAGCTACGTAAGAATCAGCTCAAGAAAAGGCTCATTGATCTGACTCAAACGGAAAAAGCACTCCAACAGAGTGCGCATCGACATTTACGTTTTGATCATACGGTGAATTTAGAAGGTGCAAGCGGTGCAAATTACTCGCAAAGCCGCAAAAACGACTTAGCGAAATTAAAAGGTACGGAAGAGATTGTCGCCCAATACGGACTCACCTTCGCATCGCCTGATCGCCCTTCAAAAGACCATCTAAACCAGCTGACCCTTATTAACGATTTGGAGTCGGATTATCTTAGGGACAATCCGTCTTTTGACTACAAAGATGCATGCGATGCGGTCTATCGGTCGGTTTGTGGTCGCCGTAAAAAACCCGCGCTGTTCGTGAACAGTCGTCATGCGGCCGGACAAATCCTAGAACATTTCAGAGGCACGAAAGACATCAGTGGCACGCCTGAACAACACTTAGAGAAGCACTTAAAGCCACTAAAAACGGGGATGTACGCGCTAGAGTTTCAACATCAAGCAAGTGTTGGCGCCGCTCGAAAACTAGTGGATGTTTATGGCGCACGACCTTCGGCCTTTGTTGTCACCTCGGCGACACAAAGCCAGCGCTTCGTGCCGGACCCTAAGATAAATAATCAAGATCTACTGGATTCGTTTCAAACGCTCTCGCACAATGTCAGCGATCGGCTTAGAGCTATCCCTGATGGCATCGGGTCTGCTAAGCTGGCTCACACAGCGGCAGATTTAATCGACCAGCTTATCGACGTATTCGACGCAAAAGCGACGATGGATGTCCATGCACAAAACCCTATTTTGGCAAACAGTTTATCGTCCATGAAGGCCATTGCGGACTCGCTCCCCGAACTGTGTCACGACAGTCGTAAGTTTAATAATGCTTACCAAGCGCTGATAGAGGAGCTTCAGGTTAGTCTAAGTACCACAAAACCTTATGACAGCGACGACTTGCATCAGATTTCTAAAGCATTACTCAGCTCAGACGCTTTACCCGCTTCCGTTCCCGAGCCTCGCGTCCATCTTGCCAGCTCAGGCATGGGTGCATTGACTCTGGCATTTGAAATTGCAGAACACCTTACTGGCAACCCAAACGTAGAAGAATTATCGACATCCAAACATGGTACAAGCCCCGTCTACTATGAAGTAGAGCAACTTCGATACCACCGTATGGTTGAGTCTGACAATGCCGCAACCGTCTACGCGACACTCAATCACAGCACGCCTAGAAAAGCAGGCGATCTAGCGTGGGACATTGATGCAGTCTCCTCTGCGTTAAAACAAAAATTAAGGCAAACAAACCAACACAGCACGGCTAACAACGCTATTACAAACAACAGCACAACAAGCCAACCGCTGTATTGTATTCTCGACGCGACGTTAGAAAAACGAGGGGACATAGACACGCTATGCCAGCAATTCGGCGACGACATTGCGCAAAATAAGCTCAAAATCATCGTCTGCAAGAGTTATCAGAAATTCGCTAACCTGGGCACAGCAAAAGTCATGGCAGGAGGAATCGGTATACTGTCCGCTGATGATCCTGATTTAAAGCGAGCCAACGACTATTTGAACGGCATAGAGAAAGACATAAATTTGATGGCCAACAACGATGGCCAGTTACTGACTCTCCTTTTAGGCTGTCGAGATCACGAGTTTAATCTCGTCGATAGGGCAGTAGAAAACAGCACGTTTACCGCTAAACATCTGTTTAATGGAAAAACAGAGCCGGATAATAAGAACCTATTTAACGGCCAAAAGGTTCATCAAACATTCGATTATAGTGAAGCTCATTTGCCCTTTGGGCTGCTCACTCAGAACAGTCAACCCCACTCACTGTCCTTAAATCTCGAAAGCGGTCAAAAAGACATTCCTCTGAACCGAAACAGTCACCTAAGCGGTTTATACACGCCCGCTCGTGACAGCTTCGGCTTCAATCAAACAACCCGCACTATGATCCCCGTAGACAATCAACAATCTGTTCGTCTGTCTTTTGGGCAAGAGAGTCAAGCGGAGCTGGTTGAACAGTTTTACGCGCCGAGCCTCTTAATGAAAAAAGACAAGCAAGCTTGGAGCTGCCAACATGCACGAACACTCATACATGATCTGGCGAATGAAGCAATAAAGTCGGTGCGGATTCCACCGCACGTCAAACCCGCTCTATGGCAAAAGCTGCATGTTGCAGGCCAACTCGAAAAACCGAAAACGTCGGATGCAGAACGGCTGACACTCTCCCCAGATTCCTTACGACTAAAACAGCTTCAAAATGGAGAGCGCGGTTTAACGCTCAATAAAATAACGTCCGTAATCAATCACCTTGGGGAAATGATTACGCGATCAACAAAACCAGAACAATGGACATTAGGGAAAGACAGACCCATCGTTGACGAGCTGTTAAATGGCTTGATTCAGTCTGGCCTACCTGGCGTCTCTTCTGCTGGGCGATCAGGTGTGTTGGCACTGCAAGCACACATGAGCATGGCTGATATGAAAAGTGCGTCAAAAAATCAGCGATTACGAGGGCTGCAATCGCTTACCTCGGCCATTCTGCGACTTCCCGGTTGGTCGGGAACACCACAACAACTCCTCGCGATCCCGGATGAGGTTTTCCAAAAAGCTACACCTTCCCAAAAAGAAACCACGCTGAGTGCCCTGTTCAGTACGCTAGACAACAGCACACAACTCAATTTAATGCAGCGACTCGCTGACAAAGGTGACCTAAATAAGGCGACCGCTTGCCTAGAACGGTTCGAGAAGCGCGAACATACGGCAGCTGAAAGCTTCCATTCAACGTCAGGCGGTGATGTCCAAACCATCAGCGATGCGAAACAAAACAGAATGGACAGCAAACTCAGTCAGCTCAGAATGGATCTCGGCTATAAAAGCTAACGTTTCACGATCCGCTCGCTTGCCTGCAACATCGAATGCAGCAAAACATTGGCGCCCGCTGCGCACTGCTCGGGTGAGCTGTATTCGATTTCGTTGTGACTAATGCCATTTTCACACGGAATGAAAATCATCCCCGTCGGCACTAGATCCGCCATATAACAAGCATCGTGCCCCGCCCCAGAATAGATATCCATATGACTATAACCGAGTAACTGCGTCGCCGCTTTTACATCATCCGATGCACTAAACTCAACAGGGGCGAAGTACCAAAATGGGTCCACCTTGATATCAAGGTTCCGATCTCGCGCCAGTGTCTCACAAAAAGAAATCAACTCCTGATGCATAGTAAGCAGTGTGTCTGACGATGGGTTGCGCAGTTCCGCGCTGAAAGATACCTTGCCCGGTATGGTATTTCGAGAATTCGGGTAAACCTGCATAAATCCGGTTGTGCCCAAGCCATTCTCATGTCGCAATGCGATTTGCTCTAGTTCTGCAATGATTAGAGAAGCTGGCACCATCGCATCCTGTCGCAAATGCATGGGCGTCGTACCAGAGTGACTCTCTCGTCCGTTCACTTCAACATTGTACCAACGAATACCTTGACCTAGGCGCACGACGCCAATGGCTTTATGTTCGTCTTCAAGTATAGGGCCTTGCTCTATATGTGCTTCAAAAAAGGCTCCTATAGGACGACTGCCTATTTCTTCCTCTCCTAAGTAACCAATTCGTTTCAGTTCATCGCCAAGTCGAATACCATTTGCATCGGTTTTGTTTAACTCCGTCGCTAAATCAAATCGACCTGCATACACACCGGAGCCTTGCATCGCTGGTTGAAATCTTGACCCTTCTTCATTAGTCCAAACGGAAAACTCCATAGCTGTGGGCGTTTGTATGTTATTTTCATGCAGTGTTCGTAGCACCTCGACACCAGCCAGAACGCCAAACACGCCATCAAACTTACCCCCGGTAGGCTGCGTATCTAAGTGACTGCCTGTTGCGACCGCAGGCGCATGGTTATCATCTCCCGCTCGTCTGGCAAATATATTGCCTATTTTATCGATATAAACATCGCAACCCGCTTCTTCACACCAAGAAACGAATAAATCTCGCGCTTGCTTATCGAGATCGGTTCCTGCAAGCCGATTGCAACCTCCTTTTTTTGTGGCACCGATTTTAGCCATTTCCATCAAAGACGCCCAAAGACGTTCCTGATTGATCCGTAAATCTGACATTTTTTCACTCCCATCCGCGATAGAGAATAAGCAGCAACAAGCAGGCCAATTTAAGACATAGGATCGACTAGAAACGTGCGTTCTGTTCAAAACGCACTCTATAGGAAGAGCGCAAAAGAACACAGCACAGGAAAAAAGAAATTCAAAAGAGTGAATTTAAAATTTAATAGAGAGCATTTGATATTCGTCTGTGCGGAGAGACGAATATCAAAGAAGAGGACGTGTGAGGTAAGAAGGCGAGAGGTGCGCTAATCCGTATACTGAACCAGTTGTAATTCGTTTCCTGACGGATCGAGAAAAGTCGCTAGCCATCCCCCCCAATTTTGTTGCTCTGGCAGGCCCTTAAACTCGACCCCCGAAGAACGCAGTCGTTCGTATTTTTCAGTGATATCACAGGTATCAAATGACAACCCGGTAAATCGACCAAGCAGTGATTGCTCGAATTCCGGTTCATTTTCTGAAACCGATTCCAGTATGAGCTTTGTTTTCCCTGTATTAAAAATACACACTTGAGCGTCTGGGTTGTAACACTCTAGCGCTAGCCCTATGTTCTCATAGAAGGCCTTTGCATCTTCAATATCGCTAACGAAGACACGAGCCGCACTTAGGTTCATAACTACCTCACAGCATTAAAATTATTCTAATGAATGTTATTTTAAACATATCAGCGATTAATGCTATAAGCCTGCACGAAATGGGGTTATATCATGGAAGAACAGTAACAAATGGCTACCATTTAAACATTGCGCTATTCTTTCTCATTTTTAAGAGAGATATAAAGTACACTGATAATAATCATAGCTGCACCAACCATTTGATAGGCACTTAAAGACTCATTCAACCAGACACTCGCGAACACTGCACCAAAAAGCGGCTCGCTTCCCATTAGCAATGCCACTTTGGTAGAGGACACCTTCCTCACCGCGTAGTTTTGCGCAAAGAACGCAAACAAGGTTGCGAAAATAATCAAATACGCCGTAATCAACCAGAAGTCCTGCGAAGACGGTAGAGCAAAAGACACATGTTCGATCCTGATTCCAGCGAACACAGCATCATTAAACACAGCCGCCAAAACAATCGCCCCCAATGACACAATGAACGACTGCGCCGCGGTGAGACTTAAGGAGGTAATTCTTCTCCCCTCTACAAGATATTTGGTGGTCGTCACCATTACGGCTCTTAGAAAAGCGGCCATCAGTATTAAATAATCACCACTGTTCAGATCAAAAAGCACCGTCAGTGAAAATCGCTCTGTGGCATCCAGTCGATTAAACGCCAACAATGCGACACCGATGACACTGGTGATTGAAGTCAAAAACAACGGTTTAGACACCCACTGTCGACGAGTCAAACTCTCAACAAACGCTGTCATTATCATGGAGAGGCTAATTAAAATCGCCGCATTGGTCGCGCTTGTTAACGCAATTCCCATTACTTCACACAGAAAGATTGAAAGCAGAATCACACCAGTTGGAAGTGATCGCACCCAGTCTTTGTTCAGCCCTTGCCATGATGCTCGTAGCACATGTGGCAGTAACAATAGAAACGTAATGCCAAAACGTAATGCGATAAAAGTAAAAACCCCAGTATAGAGCAATGCTTCTTTCGTTAGACCATAGCTCGTGCCCCACACAATCGCTACAGCGAGCAACATCAACTCCGTGAGCGGCAGTTTCGTTGTTTGAAAATAGTATTGCGTTAATCTCATTGTCGTTTCTCCATCTCAACGCTCACACATAAGAGCGTCATGGCATATTAATTGATATCTTTAGAACAACAATTGGGTAAAAATAGAAAACTGTATTGCTCAAGTAGCATTAATATTCGACTACGTACGACATAATAAAAACACGAGGCCTCTTTTCCTATGACACCGAATCAATTGCTTGAACTGCTGCCCGAGTTAGCCGTATTCGTCGCTGTCGTAGAAGAAGGCAGCTTTACCAATGCTGGGAAGAAGTTAGGTTTACCTCCCTCTTCCATCAGTCGGACAATTTCAAAACTCGAAACCGGTTTAACGACAAAATTATTGGAGAGAACCACTCGCCGTGTTGCGGTGAACTCAATCGGACGAGAAGTATTTGAATCAGCAAAGAATATGCTTAACTCGGCAAAGTCAGCGGTAGACATAACACAGTCTCGACAAAATCACTTAACCGGTGAGCTACGCATCGCCGCGCCCAAAGCATTCACAAAGCTCATACTGGCCTCGATCGTGTTTGAGTTTATGGAAGCGAACCCAACATTGACCCTAAAAGTCACTGCATCTGACCATATTATTGATCCTTCTAGTGGTGAGGTCGATCTCATTTACCGATTAACCAACCAGCCTATCGACGGCTTGGTGGCACGAAAAGTAGCTAATGTTAAACAAGTAATATGTGCCAGCCCAACTTACTTAAAGCGAAAGCAAATTCCCTCTAGACCGGAAGACCTGACCCAACACAACTGCATATCCCTCGGAGAGTTCGAAGGCGACCATATCTGGTACTTCGATCAGTCAGGGCATACGGAAAAAGTGAAAACTCAGGGAAATTTTTCCAGCAATCACTCAGAGATTCGCAAAGAAGCGGTACTCAGACACATGGGGATTTCAGCGTTCCCAGAGTTTGCAGTAAAAGAAGAGTTAGAAAGTGAAATGTTCATTCCATTACTACAGGACTGGCATTTTTCAGGAACCTATCAAGGTGAGGTGTTTGCACAATATTCACAATCCAGATATGTTCCCATACAAATTCGTCGCTTTATTGAGTTTTCGACACCACGAATCGCGCATGTACTCTCAGACGATTAAACACCATTTCCGAGGCTTATGATGCTCCCGAACCCTTTACTGCACATGGACTTAAAATCCCTAACGGGGCTCCTATACCTGTTGGAAGAGCGGAATGTGAGCAAAGCGTCGGATCGTTTGTTTATCAGTCAGTCCGCCATGAGTCGCCTACTTAACCGCCTTAGAAGCGCATTTAACGACCCTTTGTTTATACGAACCGCGACAGGAATGGAACCCACGGCCACTGCATTAAGGCTTGAAGCGCCTGTTAGACAGATGATCGAGCAATTGTCTCAACTCGCTCAAGATCAAGAGTTTATACCAGCCAACTCCAACCGAACATTTCGAATAAAGACGTCCCATTATCAATCACAAGCCTACCTGCCATTTATCGCAGAGCGCTTTTATACCGAAGCACCCAACGCAACATTAGAAACCAGCGCGTTTAAAGGAAACATCGCGGTTGATGAAACGGACTCTCTAATCGATGTAGTTTTGTTCAGTGAGCTTTTTATGTTGCCAAATCATTACGATGTCGAGCGTTTAGGTCATGAACAATTTGGCTGCGTTATGTCTAAGCAACACCCTCTTGCCAATCAAGAAAGCATTAGCCTCGAAGATTACCTCTCTTACAAGCATGTGCTTGTAAACATTGGTCAAAACGCCAAAGCCATCACGGATTTTGCCTTGGGCGAACACGCCAAAAGGCGTCATTTTGCTCTCAAAACACCTTACTTTACCGCCGCTCTCGAAGCCGTCGGAAAAACCCAATTGTTAATGACAACGAGCAAACTGTTAGCAGAGCGCTTCAAAGACCCGTTCAGTTTAACGATTCAAAAGCTGCCTTATGAGTTCAAAAACACCAATTACTCCATCGGCTGGCCTAAAACCGTTGCGCAAGATGCAGGCAGTACTTGGCTCAGAAACCTCTGTCGCGATGTTGTACTTGAGCACATCCCGTTCCCTAACATCTAACACCTAAGAATCAAACGCCAAGCAATCTAACATCACGCATTAAATCGTTTATTTCATGACTCTACACTGAACTTTCGCTGCGATTCTTCCACCTAGATCAGGACATTTAGATGACGGGACAAGAGCATGCAGCCACAAACGACGTTCGGATTTAATTACATTGAAGAGTTCAACTGCCTCGCGGATGCATGCGAGGACAATTGTTGCAGCGGGGATTGGCGTATTGCCATCGACGACAAGCAAGTAGAAACGTATCGCAACAATTACCCTGATATTTTCAACATCATCGCCAAAGATAATGGCGGCTATATCATGTCTCGAAAAGACTCGACTTGTGCTGGTAATGACGGCGGCCTTTGCTCGATTCACCGAGACTATGGTGAATCCGTTCTTTCTAATACCTGTATCAACTTTCCTCGTCTGTACCGCTCAATTGGACAACATTTTACCAAAGGTGGCACCATGAGCTGTCCGGAAATAACCCGCAAGTGTCTGTTTGACAAACGTCCTTTTGACATCGTCGAAAGCAAGCTGCCAGATAACCACAGCGGTGGTGAAGACATACCAAAAAGTAACGCATTATCTATTACAGATGCGAACTGGAAAAGCACCCTTTCCAGTCTGCTTACCTTAGTTCTCGATGAGCAATACAACATTGAGAGCACGCTTTATTCATTGCAAACTGTCATCCCAAGGTTGGAATCGTCGCCAATGGATGCATGGCCAGAGATCTTATTCGCATGCGACCTTAAGAACATTAACGACGTTCAGATCGACTCTGACGATAGCATCAGACATTATGAAAAAGTCACCATGTTACTTGGAACATTACTGGAGCATCTTGATCGTCCCAGCGCTTCTGACCTTCCTCGCCAACAGGCCGTTCAATCATTTGAGGTTATTTCAGAACAATCAGAGCCAACACGTGTAAAAATCCAGCCTCTTTTAAAGCAATATCATAGTGAGCTTGATAGCGTGTGGATTCAAACCACGTTAAAGCGATTTGTCGCAGCGGAAATGACTCGCTGTGGTTTTCCGTTTATTTCTGAAACCTCGATCGGAAAAGACTACGGAGAAAACCTAACAGAGTGGTTTCATACTCTCTGTGCGCGCACGTTAGCATTGCGATTACACTTGGTGATCCAAGCGGTTCATAGCGTGACTCAAGAAGACCTAACACCAAAAAAAAAGTGGATAGTGGACTGGGTATACAATTACTGTAGGAAGATTAACCATGAGCGTTCAGGCGCCATGGAAAGAGCACTGCGCAATGTAGTAAGCGAAGAAGGTCTTGATGATCTATGGCAGTTTAATCAAATGTGATGTTAAGAAATCGCAATAGGAAAGTGTCGCTTTCCTATTGCGCTAACACTTTAGTATTGGTTAGACAAAACCCATTTGTCGGCATTTTCCATCTCTAAAGCACGCTTTATTAACTCTTCACGTTCTTCAGAATCTTGAGCATGAAAGTCAATGTGTGTACGTACACGACCAGCATCTTTGTCATGTTTTAGCTCATATTCGACAGTGATAGGGAAAATGGTCATTTCACCATTCTTTACAATTAAAGGAATCGTTTTTCCGTCTTGCAAAGGATAAACTTTTCCTTTGCCGCCCGACGCACGAATTCTATTTCTCGAAGCGGCATCAATACGATAGCCTGTCACTTCATACTCACCCGCTGGAATAGTGTCATTGACATTAAAGTCGTTAACACCTGATGGTGGGTCAATTAAGATCGATAAATTGGGATCATTATTCAGGATAAAATGAGTCACTAAATAACCATTGGTCTTAGCCTTAATATTCGCTTCGAAAGGCGCTAATACTAGGGTCTCGTATCCCTCTTCAGGTTGAGGTAGCGACTTACACCCCACCAATAGAACAACGCCAATCGACATCGCAATAGCAGATACTATACTTCGTATTTTGTTCATTTCCTTACAATCCTTGAGATATTGATAAAAACAAGGGCGCATTCTGTCAATTTTCAGTAAGCAAATCAACGACAGACAGTTAGTCACTAATAAAAGCTATCCGTGAGCCTCAACAGACCTTAACCATTCCCAATCACTTGTCACCTGCTTGGCATAGTCTCGCTGCGATTGGATTAACCCATCCCAAGCCTCGCTAGAGGTTTCTACTACGGCTTTTTCAAACTGATTGGAGCGACGATCTGAACGAGCATGAGCCAGTGCGAGCACGACGCCACATGCTTCGGCATAATCCGCGAAACCACCTTTTTCAGCTCGCTTACCACAGGCAATGTCTTCTGGGTCGATCCCTACCCGAGCGTGATGTCGAGAGCGCACCAGCCAAGGCGCTTTTTTCCACATCACGTCGTCTAACACAAGGTCAGGGTTACGCTGCATACGGCGCTGACAATTAACGGTTAAGTGGGCGGGATTAAGTTGATTAATCGGGCTCAGGTCATGAAACTCATACAAGGGAGCCGCAGCTCGCTGTTTCTTTACTTCGACAATATGACAAAGGCTTATTTCTGCTTTTGAGAGCAATGGATTGGGGCCAACAAGTAAATAGTAACGTGTCATGTTGACCGAGCCTGTCCCCGCACCGAGCCTCACAACAATGTCCAAAATCGAATCATCGACATACGGCGCAAATGCTTTCTCTAATTCTCGATATTCCGCACACTCTATTCGACTAAACCTATCCGAGATATCGCGAAAACGCGGTGACTGCTCATTTAAATCAACGCTTAAGTCTACCGCTTTCGCAAGCGAGCTTTTGATTAAGAAGTCTTCCCCTAAATCCATGCGCTTTATGGCTTTTTGCTCTGGTTTAAACAGAATGTGCTCATTATCAACCCCGTTGAGAACATGGCTGTAATCCCATGTTTTTTCGACTAACTTTTCACACGCCGAACGATAACCATGGATAAATAACAGCAATGCGTTTTGTACCGCTGCATCGTCCACAACTTTGCTTTTAGAAAGCGGTTCTAACGGAACATAACGACCCGCTAAGACGCCCTGACAATGATCTGCAGCTAAGATCAAACTCACACCAAAGCGAAGGAGATCCCAGCCTGCGAAGCCAACGCACGCATCATCAAAGTCATTCGGTGCAAAAATCACCTCTTCACCGTGAGAACCTTCTTCACTGAAAAAGCCGAAGTTGGAAATGTGGCAATCCCCCATGATCATGGCTTGCGGCCACTGATTGATTCCATGAGGCAATTCCACTTTAGAGTGGGCTAAGTCGCGGTAAAAGACAGACGACGCACCACGCAGCATAACAAAAGGGCTAACGGCCATTTTTCGATGTTTTTCCAACCCAGAGCCTGGCTGCACACCATCAACACGGGTCATCACCTGGTTTAGCTCTTCTACTCTATCTGGCATGGACACTCCAATTCGTTACTTTCGTTGCTTTCGTTACTTGGCCGCCGACTCCATTGTCCGAGCTAACTCAAAGTCACGCTCAGAAATGCCACCAACATCATGGGTCGTAAGCTGGATATTCACCTTGTTATACACATTGAACCATTCTGGATGATGGTTCAATTTCTCGGCACTCAAAGCACATTCTGTCATAAATCCAAATGCTTGAGAAAAATTCTTAAATTGAAACTGTTTCGTCAGTTTTTCATTTTCAATATGCCACGGACTGTCCAATGGCTGATTAAGATCGATTAACGCCGCGACAATTTGCTCTTCTGATAATTTGTTCATAGTTCATCCATTAAATTGGGTTAGGGTCGTCGCCATAAGTTTAGACAACTTTATGCCGCTCTATACCGCTAATAGAGCAAACATTCTAAACCGCTCTGGATTTAATAATCGGCATTCGAATTAAACCTAAGGCAAAGAGCATTCCAACACACACCGCCGTTAGACCAACGGACTCGGTCAAGTTAATCGTCTCACCCAAGATGATGACACCCAAAATCAATGCCACAGGCGGGACAAACGCAGCGAATATCGCTCCTCTTGATGCACCGAGGTAACTGACACTTTTCGCATAGCAATACAAAGCAACGATCGCGGCAAGCACGCCTTGATAAAAACCATGCTGCAAAATAAGTTCAATCGGAACCTCCTGCACAACCTGAGCCGTAAAGGGAATACAAGCGATACCAGACACCACTGAGACCATAGCGGTTGCCACCCAAGAAGGAATTTTCCAGTATTTGCTAAATAGGGTGAAAGATGCCCACAAAGCGCCACAACCCACAAACATAAAATCGCCCATCAGCACAGCGTGATTAATTTCGCTCCCGTCACTAAAACTGCGGCTAGCTATCAGCACGACGCCCGCCAAAATAAGACTGATGCCTAATCCTCGTGCTAGCGATATTTTTTCCTTAAATAAAAAAATACTGCCCAACGTAGAAAACACCAGCATAGTACTCGGACCAATCGCGCCAAAATGGGCACTTGAAGAATACGTAATCCCAGTGGTCGCCAAATAAGCATATGGCGCTCCGGCTCCTATCGCCAATAACAAGCCTTTACTAAACAAATACTTCAGCTTAACGGCTTGATAGATCAGGATTGGCAGGAGTAAAACGCCCGAGACAATAAAACGCAATGTCACAATATCAACAGGCGACAGATGTTGAAGCGAGGCGACTTTTGAAAATACTGGCCAACTTCCCCATATTAGGGACGCTAGTACCCCCAGCGAAATCCCTTTAATTGTGTTGTTATCTGAACTCTGCATTGCCTCTACTCCTTTCTTAGTTATGCTATACAGTCTAACTCGTTTAACATTCGTTTCGCGGCTAACATTAACAGCTTCAGAAGATTAACTGCGTTTTTTCAAACTTTAAGAAGATTTTCTGCACATGAGAGCACTATGGACAATTTTGATTTGGAAATACTTGATCGATTGCAACGAAACAGTCGGATAACAACGGAAACACTCGGAATAGAAATCGGATTGTCCGCAACGGCAGTACAACGGCGCATAAAGAAGCTCAAAGAAACGGGGATAATCGATAAAGAAATCGCCGTGGTTAACGAAGCGAAGCTCGGAAGCGCCGTTACAGTCATTATTGAAGTCGCCATGAAACGCGGCGGAACGGACGTTATCGACGCTTTCCAAAAGAAAACACAATCCTTCAACTGTGTGCAGCAATGTTATTACGTTGCAGGAGAAAATGACTTCATTCTCATTGTAAAAGCCGATAGCTTACAACATTATGAAGAAATTACGCGAGACCTACTTCTTAACGATAAGAACATTCATAAGTTTTATTCCAATATCGCGATGCAAAATGTAAAAGTAGGATTGGAATACCCGATAAGAAAAGACAAAAGAACGATCACTTAAAATACGCGCTACGAAACCCAATGGGTGCCATTTGGTTCGCAACGCGTATAAGTGAGTCCTCTAAACCGCAATATAACGATTCTATTTTATGAACTTCACCTTCTCGTGAATTCGCTCAAGAATCGCGCCTTTACGTTCATTAAAGGTCTTCTTGTTTTCTTCGAATATGTTATTGCCTTTGGTATCGATGGAGATGATCAGAGGACCAAACTCTTTAACACGATTTACCCAAAGCGTTTCAGGCATACCTAAATCACGCCACTCAGCCGCTTCTATGGCTTCAACCTTTGTGGCAGCAACAACAGCACAGCCACCTGGGAATACGGCGTGTACAGCATTGTTTTCCAAACACCCTGCAGCGGTTTCTTCGCCCATTCCACCTTTACCAATGATCATTTTAACGCCGGTTTCTTCAATAAACTGACGCTCAAATTTTTCCATTCGCATACTGGTCGTTGGGCCAATGGAAACCATTTCAAACGATCCGTCGTCTTTCTCACGAACAATTGGGCCCGCATGAAAAATAGCCCCGCCGCGTACATCAACCGGAAGCTGCTGTTTCAGCTCAATAAGTCGACGGTGAGCAACATCACGACAGGTTACAAGGTGACCTGTCAGATACACGATATCCCCTACATTTAGGTCCGCTAGTGCCTCATCGGTAATCGGCGTTGTTAAGATTTTTTTCATAGCGTTACACCCTCGTGAGAGATGATTTCGTAGCTCAGGTCGGCATTAAATTTAATGGTTCCACGACGATGCGCCCAACAACCCGTTGATACAGCAACACCAATCGTTGAAGGGTGGCGTGCAGACGATTCGATGTTCACACCCATTACTGTGTTGTCACCCGTTAACCCTTGAGGCCCGATGCCAACTTCATTAAGCCCTTCTTCTAATAACTCTTCCATTAAGGCTGCATTAGCGTTCGGGTTGCTTGTATCAACAGGACGCAAGATCGCTTTTTTCGACAAACGTGCTGCCGTTTCAACGGAAGTTGACACACCGACTCCAACCAACAATGGAGGGCACGCGTTAACGCCTCGCGAGGTAATTACGTCAAAAACAAAATCCGCGACGCCTTCATACCCTTGCCCCGGCATCAATACTTTTGCGTGGCCTGGTAATGTACAACCACCGCCAGCCATGTACACTTCGATTTCTGCGGTATCTTCATTCGGAAGAATTTCCCAGTCTAACCAAGGAATATTAGACCCCGTGTTCGTACCGGTATTTTTCTCATCAAACGTCTCGACCGCATTGTGTCGAAGAGGCCCTCTTTCAGTCGCACCTAACGTTGCGGCACGTAGAATTTCCTCTAACTCTCCAATCAAAGGAAACTTGGCTCCAACTTTAAGAAAATACTGAATAACGCCTGTATCCTGACAGCTCGGTCTATCGAGCTTATCTGCCGCTTCTTGGTTTTCTGCCATTGTGTCGTAAATTTCAATGGCCATCGGGTTTTTTTCTTTCTTTCTTAACTCGGCCTGCTTTTTCTTTACGTCTGTAGGTAATCGTTTGCCGATGTAGCTGGTGAACCTACTCATTACATCCGACATGTGTTCTATGGATTGCTCGTTGCCCATATCTCCCCCTTATTATTGGTTTTTTACGATAGGCTGGTGATATGATTCTAGGGTTCTGGCATAAAATCAGTTAAAAATAAAAGACAGACACTTTTTCCCTGGAGGCAACAGTGGACCCGACTTCTGAGTATGATTTCTTTATTTCTCTGGCAAGAAATGGAGCGCTTTCAGCCACCGCACGCGAGCTCAACTTAACGCCCTCTGCCGTTACGAAAAGACTCACTAATTTAGAATCTCGTCTGGGAGTTCGGCTCGTTAACCGCACAACTCGAAAAGTAAGTTTGACCAATGAAGGAGAGGTCTATTTAGAGTACATAAAGAACATTAAAGAACAGATCGAAGAGATGGAAGCGGTCATTACCAAGCGCAGAAGTACACCAAGAGGCCTCCTACGTGTTAATGCGCCACTAGGTTTTGGAAGAACCTACATTGCCCCCATTCTTTCAGAATTTCTATCCGAGAACCCAGCTGTTGAGATACAACTCATGCTGACAGATCGACCAATGACGCTTCCCGACGATTCCATTGATGTTTGTATTCGATTTGGGCAAGCCCCAGATTCTCGTGTCATTGCACGAAAAATAGCCCCAAACAGACGTTTAGTCTGCGCTGCGCCAAGTTATCTAAAACGTTATCCCAAACCCAATAGCCCCGCAGATCTTGCTGAGCATAACTGCATCATTATCAAACAAAATCAACAAGTTGCAAGCGCGTGGCGTTTCTATAAAAACGGTAAAGAAGAGGTTATCAAAGTAAAAGCCAACATGGTAACCAATGATGGAGAAATCGCATTGCGGTGGGCGATTGACGGCCACGGTTTGGTCATGCGTGCGGAATGGGATTTGGCAAAATACATACGCCAAGGCAAGCTTGAAATCGTCTTGGAAGACTATGAAACCCCCGAGGCCGACATCTACGCTGTTTATATGGAAAGACAAAACCAATCGGCAAAGCTAACGCGCTTTTTGGATTATCTTCAAGATTCATTTCTTAACAGCGAAAACAAAGAAAGATCCTTTTGGTAGGACCTTTCTTTGTTACGTGCTTAAGATCAAGCGGTGCTAAAGCGTTCTAGACCTTCTAAACCACGTCTTAGAAGAGTAAGCCTTCTGGCATACGCAGAAGAAGAACCTCTTTCATCAACAGGTAGAATGCTCCAACTATAACCACTGAAACCGACACATTTTTAAGCATGGGAATCATTTTAGGTTTATCGAAATTTGCAATTAACATAATCAATGTAAATGCGAGTAACGATGAAAGCGCAAAACCTAATGTCGACATAGACAAAGTCCAACCGCCAACAACAACGATCACCCCTAACTGACGCCCATTGGGAACGACACAGAGTTCAGAAAACTTCGTCTCACTCGAACTCTTAAGACTTTTAACAAGCAACAACGCCGCAATACCTAACATTGCATAAAGTATGTAGCTTGGGAAAACAGAACCCAAAGGTGACATTCCGCCCATTTGCGTAAGCAATACACCACCCACAACCATAACCAACCCAGTCATCACAATATTGGATGTTTTGTGGTTCAACGTCGTGTCTTGAGTTACAACCTTTTTTTTGCGTGCCATCCAAAGAGGAAACACCAATGCAAAGATCGCACAAAGAATGATTCCTATTGATATCGGCCGTCCAAAGAACATTTCGAGCACTCGCCCCTGCGCGGAGCCAATTAAATAGGTTTGAACAAAGCCCTGTTCGGCAATTTTTCCGAGCACCAGCCCCAATACAATGGGCGAAGCACTGAAACCAAACTTCGACAATACCCATGCAACAACACCCAAAGAGAACATAACAAAGGTATCATGTGGATTACTGTGAATTGCATAACTACCAATAACGGTAAGGAATGCTACAGTAGGCACAAGCAACTGCTTTGGTGTTTTCGCTATCGATTTGTACGCATATTTACCGAGGATTAACCCAACAGGAAGCATTAATAACGTTGCGATCAACAAACCATAGATGAAAGTATAAACAATACTTCCCTGCTCGGTGAAAAGCGTCGGGCCTGTTTTGATTCCTTGAACCAAAAGAGCCCCTAATATAATGGCATCTGGTGGCGTTCCTGGAATCCCAAGCACTAACGTCGGGATAAACCCTCCACCTACTGTCGCATTATTAGCCGATTCCGTCGCGATAATGCCATCCGGTGCGCCTTTACCAAACTGCTCCGATTCTTTAGAACTACGACGCGCTTCAGTATACGAAACCAACCCAGCAATAGAACCACCCGCTCCCGGTAAAATGCCCACGATTGTGCCAATTACGGAACTGCGAAATAAATTAAATTTACGCTTAATAATCAGCTGAAATGCCGACGTCAGAGATGACTCACCCGAAGCGGAAGCAAAGTTGAGGTGCGGCGTTTTCGTTGCTACGAGATCTATGATTACCGGCATACAATACAGCCCGATAATCGCTGATGTAATGTCGATGCCTCCTAATAAGGAAACTTGATCAAACGTAAAGCGTACGTCTCCGCCCACAACGGCGACACCGACTGTGGACAAAATTAAGCCGATGCACGCGCCTATGAGGCCTTTTAGTGTATTACCGACAGACAAGGCTGAAATCAGCGTCAGGCCAAATACCGCCATCCAAAAGTATTCCGCGGGGCCAAACGCCAGCGCAACTTCGGCAAGTGGTGGAGCAAGCAGCAAGAGTGCGATTCCTCCTACGAGTCCCCCTCCGACAGAGGCAAAAGTCGCTAGAGAAATCGCAAGCGCGCCTTTCCCTTGTTTTGCCATAGGGTAACCGTCAAAGGTCGTCGCGATTGCGGAAGGAGTGCCCGGCGTATTTACCAGAATAGCGGCGAACGCTCCGCCATATATTGCTCCCGTATAAATAGCACCCAATACGATGAGACCCGAAGCGGGCCCCATCACATAGGTAAATGGCACTAACACGGCAACCGCCATTGTCGCAGAAAGCCCTGGCATCGCACCAATCACAGTACCTGCAATGACACCGACCAGTGCTAACATCAAATTAAGTGGAGTCAGGGCTTCCACTAAATAGCTGAGTAGGTCCATGATGTGCTCCCGCGCTTACTTAGTTAAACCAAGTAGCTCAGCGACTCCTTGATATTCTTTTTGATTCGCTTCTAGGAAGGCATCCATTTCTTTGTAAGAAATATCCGTTAACACGAACCCATTATCTTCCATTTTCTTAACAAACTCAGGATCTTTGTTAATTTCACCGATAATATTAGACAACTTCATGCGTACGTCTTCTGGTGTCGATTTTGGTACGGCAACACCACGATACGCACCGCCGACTAAGTTAATGCCAAGCTCTTTGAACGTCGGTACATCCGGAAAAGCAGACAAGCGTTTTTCTGAAGAAACAGCCAACATTCTGAGTTTATCGCCTGCACTTGCGCCCGACGTAGCGTAGGCAAAACCTGCTGTTAGCTGGTTGCCCATCAGTGAAGTCATTGCAGGCCCAATACCGCTAAAAGGAACATACGTTGTCGTTAGGCCGGTAAACTTATCAAATAAAGTCTGGCCGATATGGTTAGCTGAGTTGGAACCGGAACCTGCAAACGTTACCATTCCTGGGTTTTTCTTCGCGAATGAGGTCAAATCACTCAGCGTTTTAAATTTGCTGTTCGCTGGAACGAAGATCGCATTTGGCGTGTAATGGAAATAATATACGGGCGTCAGTTCTTCTGTTTTATAACCAGAATCTTTCACGATTGGCTGCATAATCGTATGAGGGATATTAATACCCATCACAGTATGCCCGTCTGCCTCCATTCCATTAAGCTGAGACCAAGCGACGGCTCCACCAGCACCCGGCATGTATTGAATAACCGTTTTTACACCCGCATGTTTTTCAAACACGGTTTGCTGAAAGCGTGCTGATAAATCAGATTCTCCGCCTGCATTAAAAGGCAGAATGTAGTTAATGGGTTTGGATGGGTAGTCATCCGCAATGGATGCTGCTGAAAATGATACGAGGCCGGCAGTAACAGCGGCTAGTAATGGCTTTGAAAGTCGAGCGAATTTATTTTTATTCATTATTTTACCCTTTATAATTTTTTTAGGATTGGCAAAAACACTATAACCATATGCGAATGGCCTTACGCCTTCTGAGGGTTAAATCTTTATTTACTTTTTTTCAATAATCAAACAACACAGGCACAAATAAAAATTGGCCATACGAAACCGCATTTAAACAGGCGCCGCTCGTCGCTTTATAGGCGTCGCTTTCACGATGGACGTACTCGTCTCAGCAATTTCATTAATATTCATCAGTATATCGTCCAATTCATGAATATCTCTTAGACACAATCGCCCATAAAAACAGTCCTCTCCCGTCACTCGATCACACTCAATAAACTGTGGAATCGACGTAAGTAACGCTTCGAGTTCTTTCATTTTTCCTGACAGTTGCCGAATACGAACGATCGCCGTTAAACTATAGCCTGCTTTTTCAGGATCAACCTCAACACGATACCCAGAGATAACACCTGTTTCTACAAGGCGCTTAAGCTGCCCACCAGCCTGATCGCCATTTTATCTTTCATCTATCCAATCACTGCTCTGATTGTTGACCATTTGGCTTTTGGTCCACACATCTCTTTAACCCCGATTGCCGGCGTAGTTCTAATACTCCTTTGCGTATGTGCCGTAAAGTTTAATTGGTCTGTGGCATCGGCATTAAAGCCAAAGAAAGCCTTATACGATCGCCCTTTCTAAGTGCTTTGAAGTGCGCTCTAACTGCTAAATTGGTGCGCCATAATCCACTATGACGTATCTTATTAAACCTCAAAAACACAATTCCATAACAAAAAAGAGGTTATTTATTCTTTATATTTCAAAAGGTTAAAAACAACAATTTGCAATCCCGCACAACATGGAACAAATGTTGCTCCTAAATTGATATCTGAAACTAAAGCGTCACCCGCCTAAGTGCGAGGGCATTTTTACACATTTATCATTACGTCTCGGAGCATTCAACATGAAGTCAGTGTTACGTTTATCCCTTTTAGCCAGTTTAGTCAGCGCCACGTCAGCCTTCGCGGCAGACAAGGTAACGTTCCAATTGGATTGGCTACCCGGAGGGGATAAAGCCCCTGTGTACGTTGGTATTCAAGAAGGTTTTTTTGAAGCCTTAGACCTTGATGTAAGCATTGCCAGTGGACGAGGCTCAACCGACGCGTTAACTAAGATGGCAACAGGTCAATCTGATATCGGCAGCTCTGATATCGGCGCACTGATGGCCGCTAAGGCACAAGAAGATGTGCCTGTCGTGGCGGTCTTACCTTACTTCACTCAAGCTCCGCATGCGTTTTTTGCACTCAAGAGTAGCGGTATCGATTCAATTGAGAAGCTGGAAGGCAAAAAAGTCGCAACGTCGCCTTTCACTTCTTCGAATGCCTTTTTGCCACTTGTATTGAAAGAGAATGACCTGTCCGAAAGTGATATCAAGCTGGTTAAATCAGACCCTGGTGCACTCGGCCCGATGATGATTACAGGTAATACGGATGCCATTATTGCTTGGGTAACGAATACCGCGCTGTTTACTTCGCAAGCCGCTGAAGCAGGAAAAGAGATCGTAGAACTGCCTTGGTCTAGTGCTGGCTTGTCTCTGTACAGTTCCTCACTTTTAGCGTCTGAACGCTTCTTAGAAGAGCGTCCAGACGTCGCAAAACGCTTTATTAAAGCGTACAAAAAGTCGATTGAGTTTACCTACTCCTACCCAGACAAGGCAGGTGAAGCGTTACACAATATGGTACCTGAGGTCGACGCTGGCATTGCAGCTGCTCAAATTAAGAGCATTACAAACCTTGTTTACAACGATGTCACGGAAAAGGATGGTTTTGGTCAATTTGAGCAAACTCGCCTAATGCAAACCTGGGACTACGTCGCTGAAGCGAATTCTCTTTCAACGGATGCACTTGATCCGAAAGACGCCGTCAATTTGAACTATTTGCCTGATTAATACTGACAAACAGTTCATTTGATTAGGAGCAGTACATGACTTCCCAACAGCAAACCGCGTTTGTCTGCATGGAGGGCGTTGGACATAAGTACGACTTATCGCCAAACGCCCCCATGGCAGTGCAAGATATCAACCTCAATATCCACCGCCACGAATTTGTGGCGGTGGTTGGACCTTCCGGTTGCGGTAAATCCACTCTTTTACGCATGGTCGCGGGTTTACTTATCCCGTCCCACGGCTCTGTCAGTATTTTTAATAATCCGGTTGTTGAGCCTCGTGACGATGTCGGGATCGTCTTTCAAAAGGCGAACCTTCTTCCTTGGTTAAATGTGAAAAAGAATGTTTTATTTCCTTTGAAGCACAAATACGGAAGGTACTCCAAAGACGACGAAAAGCGCGCTGACGAATTACTAAATATGGCCGGGCTCAGTCAATTTTCAGAAAAAATGCCCGATGAGCTCTCCGGTGGTATGCAACAGCGAGTGGGTATTGTTCGGGCGTTATTGCTCAACCCAGACATATTATTAATGGATGAACCCTTTTCGGCACTGGATGCATTAACAAGAGAACAAATCGGATTCGATTTACTCAAAATTTGGCATGAAAAGCCAAAAACAGTGCTCTTTATCACTCATTCGATTAATGAAGCGGTATTGCTTGCTGATCGAATACTGGTCATGAGTAAGCGCCCGGGCTCAGTGTTGGACCTCATTAAGGTAGACCTCCCCAGACCACGTACATCGAAAACAATTAACGATCCCAAATTTGTCGCATTAACTGACACCATTAGAGGACATATATATGAGCCAAGCGTCCCTGCCTAAAAGCGCTTTAGGGCGGCAACTCTATCGATTTGCTCCTGCGCTTTTCTTCATCGTCTTAATTGCGTTGTGGGAACTTGTTTGTCAGGTAGGCAACGTGCCGAATTATATATTACCGGCACCTTCTGCCATTGTTTCGGCTTTTTTCGACGTAGAGATTTCTCGATGGCTTACCCACCTCTGGGCGACATTGCGTGTTGCACTAATGGGTTTTGCCTTGTCGATTCTAATTGCGATACCACTTTCAATTGGCATGATTCGATCTGAGCTCTTAAATAGAACCTTATATCCTGCTCTGATTGTCATTCAATCGACGCCTGTTGTCGCCGTTGCACCCTTGATCATTGTATTACTCGGCACAGACGATCCTTCTAGAGTATTAATCACCTGTTTGATTACGTTTTTTCCATTGGTCGTTTCAACAACAACAGGCATGTTAGAAACACCACCCGAAATGATTGAATTAAGCCAATCTTTACGCGCGCCAAGATATCGTGAAACGTGGCAGATCCGGATCCCGTATGCAATTCCTCATATTTTTAGCGGCTTACGAGTGTCCATTACCCTCGCCATTATTGGCGCGGTTGTCGCCGAATTTGTCGCAGCAGAAAAAGGGCTTGGGTATTTCATTCAATTCTCAACATCGTTTTTCAAAATACCACAGGCGTTTGCTGGACTGATCTTTTTAGCCGCAATCAGTTTGTTGCTATTTAAATCCGTGCAATGGATACAAATGTACTTTTTCCCTTGGAGTTTACCGAAGAAAAAATAACGAATAATGCGTGAGAATGACTATGAATTCAGCGAATGAACTAAACGAAATAGACACTCAACTACTGAAAAAAACCTTCCGATTAGCTGAAGATGCAAAGCAGAAAGGGATTCACCCATTTGCTGCGATTCTCGCCGATGATCAAGGGCAGATACTTATGGATCAGATCAACGGTTATCTGCCGGATTTGGACATGACGGGGCACGCTGAACGCAAACTTATGACACGAGCCAGTAAAGCCTATCGGCCTGACTTTTTGGCGAAATGCACGCTCTATATTTCTGCTGAGCCTTGCGCGATGTGTGCAGGTTCGGCTTATTGGGCGGGTGTAGGTCGTGTTGTTTACGGTTTAAGTGAAGCCCGATTAAAACGCATCACAGGTAATCACCCCGAAAACCCGACATTAGATTTACCGTGTCGAACCGTTTTTAATTCAGGGCAACGCGACGTTGAAGTCCTCGGTCCTTGCCTTGAAGACGAAGCAGCAAAACTCCAAGAAGGGGTGTGGTAAAACAAAAATACACGAGGAGTAGAAGCTGGCAGGTGGGTCACACTAGGTCATTGCTCCATTCATCCTATACCGCGATAGAGAGACAACGGTATCGACATGTAAATGGAGAACGTAATGACCTATTCACTTGAAGAATTAAATAGAGAATCTGCTGTTGGTAACGCAGGCAAAGAAGCCAATGACAGAGAAATACGAGTCATCGATTTAAGCAACTTTGAACAACGCCGAAGTGAAATCACAGAACAGCTCTGGTCCGCTGCGACCGAAATAGGTTTTTTTCAACTCAGCCATCACGGGATTTCTAAAAGCGAAATCGATGCGGCATTTTTTGAATCAAACCGATTCTTCAACCTCAAAAAAAAAGTGAAAGAGCGATATCTAAGACCGAAAGGCATCAACGCGGGTTGGGAAAGTCGCAGCCAAATCAGGCCTTCCACAGGAACGGCAGACCAAAAAGAGTCCTACCAAATTACGCAATTCCATATGCAAGACCTCTGGCCAACAGAAGAGGAATTACCCGCCTTTCAGCATAATATGATGACGTTCGAAAATAAGTGCTGGTCATTAGGCATGAAGGTCCTGTCTTGTTTTGCCGACAAGCTGGGCTTTGAGCACGACTTCTTTTCAGACGCTCATGATCCGAATAAGCCGGATTATCAAAGCACTCTGCGTTTATTGCATTATTTTCCAACCGAGGGCGTCGATCAACAAGAGAACATTTGGCGAGCAGGCGCCCATACAGATTTTGATTGTCTTACCTTGCTGTTTCAGCATGAAGGGCATGGTGGATTGCAGGTTTGCCCAGGAAAAGAGATCGACAGCCAAAGCTGGACAAGCATTCCTCCAAGAAGCAATGTTGTGACCTGCAACATAGGCGACATGTTAATGAGATGGAGTGATGATCGGCTCAAATCAAACTTTCATCGTGTTCGTATGCCTTTAAAAGACGAATACTGTGGCAGTCGACACTCTATCGCGTTTTTTTGTCAGGCAAACAAAGAACAGACGATACAAGGCCCAGACAAGCGCTATCCACCGATAACAGCCAAAGATTTTTTAAACATGAGAATCCAAGCGAATTTTACCAAAGCCGACTATTAAAATTGGTCGCACTGCCAGCTGTATGGTTTCAGGTTACTTATAACTGACCTTATCGTCTTCCAACCATACAGTTTGACGAGGTATTGCCGCTATCTGACTCTACTTTCAGATTGGCCTGTACGCTATCGTCATACGTCGTCTACAAAAACTTGGAATTTGGTCATGCCGCTATATGCTCGCCTACTCGTTATGTTTATTCCCCTAATATGGGGTTTTAACTTTGTTGTCATTCGTTGGGGGGCAGAACACATGGATCCTGTGATGATGACCTGTCTAAGATTTACGTTTACCGCATTGCCATTAGCGTTCTTTCTTAAACGTCCTAACGTACCTATGTCTATGATTGCCTTACATGGGCTCCTTTTTGGCATTGGAATGTGGGGAGTAGTGAACCTTGCCGTCGCGCTCGGAACGCCAGCAGGTTTGTCTTCTATCCTGATGCAATCCGCCGTGTTTATGACGCTTATCATGGCGGTTATATTCTTTAAAGAGCGCCTCCCAATGGTAAAAAGTATCGGGGTCTTAGTCGCGTTTATCGGCTTTCTTCTGGTGGTTATGTACCGCGGTGAATCCGTTCCTGTTATAGGTATTGCGCTTATGTTTGTTGCAGCACTCAGCTGGACAGGCTGCAATGCGATCATTCGTCTCTATAAACCAGACAGGCCCATTAGCTTTATTGTTTGGTCGAGCGCTTTCGTCCCCGTACCGACACTTGTTATCGCAGCCATACAGCAATATGCGTCTTCTGGAATGATCGACACACAGCAGCTGATCCCGATGCCATCATTAAATGGTTGGCTATCCATTGTTTTTCAGTCATTGATAACAACGATTATCGGATATGGCATCTGGACGTGGGCCATAATGCGTTATGGGCTAGGAAATGTCACCCCTTACTCATTACTCGTGCCTGTATCTGGATTATTCTTTGGATGGGCAATCTACGAAGAAGCGCTTTCAAGCATGGAGGTGATTGGTTCCAGCGCTATTTTGGCAGGCTTAGCGATACTGTCCTATCCGGTCAAAGCCCCACATATAAATAAAAAGCCCGTACTTGAATAAGTATGGGCTTTTCAGGTTAAAGTGGTTTATTTTTTACCAACTTAGGGATAGGTCGGCTTACTAAAGTGTCGGCCATTAACAATGGCGTCCATAATCGAGGTGTACGTTGTGCTTCCTATCGTTGGGCTCATTAAATCCAAGTCATTGTAGCCTGTTGGCGCAGAACCACTTGAGTAAACTAACGCAGTAACATCAGTTTCATCTGTGAGTACGCTATCAATGTCTCTGTCGTAGCGGAATTCATTTCCTGTTACTTCAGTCTCGTAGAGACAGGACGTCGTCGGAGCATATCGAATATTACTTGAGGCCGAACTGCTCAGTTCGTACTGGTTACTTGAGCTAGAGTAGGACAAGAACTGGCGTTGAGCATAAGCATGTAATGTATGAGTTCCAGGCCCGGCCCAATTACAGTAAAGCCCTGTAATATCGCCACTCGTGGACGCATTCACTGAATCGCCATACCCATAGTAAGACTCACCATCGTTGCCACCAGAGTTCAAGCCAACGAACAATATTCGTGAGCTGCCATCACCAAATCCCGCTTGCCATGTATAAGCGTAAGAGCCGCTTCGGTCTGTTCGATCAAACTCTGCGGTTAAAATAGAAAAGTTATTATCCCATGCACTCGTAGGGCTCAAGTGTTGCAGTGTCTTACCCGTAATGGCTTCTGAGAAGTTAGTCTGATCATGCCCGCACAAATTACCGTATCTATGCTGAGTCACGATATTATCGCCGTTACGTTTATAATGAAGCGAGCCATTGTGGGTGATATTGGCACCACCGTGTGTGTCAGCAGTACAATTTCCTGAAGGGCTGTAATAATCGTCCATTTGATATTGAATCACCCCTTCGTACGCCGTTGATGACGACCCTGGCGTGTGTTCCATTCTAAGACCAATGGTTTGAGGTGTCGTTGCGCCCGTTGGTGGCGTTGAATCGGTATATTCAAACTCCAGCGTATACGACCAAACACCCGCACTGCTTTGACTCAACTGTGCCGTTGTAACCGAAATAGAGGATGGCATTCTAGAGCTGAGTGAGCTGCTCAGATCGACCGGCGTACCACCAGCAGTAGGCAATGAAACACCATCGAGTCGTGCGACTGCCAATAATCCAGCAAAGCTCATCATGGACATAAAGGTTCGGTTTGCGGCTCCGCGCATTTGTGCATTCAGCTCGGCTGCCGCACAGGCCTCGTTCGTTGATCCATTTGTTTCTGTCCAAATGCCCACATCACCTGAAGGAAGTGTCCCTGAATTACCCGCCGTTCCATCAGGGTGATTCGCATAAGGCACCGCGGGACCGAAACACTCTGCACTGCCAACATCCGTAAAGAAGTGAGAAATATCAAACTTTGAAGAAAAAGCGGATGCGCTGGCACTTACAGCTTCAATTTCCGTGGAAATTGCTTCCATACTGTACTTCGCATCTGATGCCGTTCTGTTTAGCATCCGAGATGCCGTTGTCGCGCTTGAAGAGCGTTGCAAAGGCGATGCGACAGAAAGCCCTGTAGGAAATTTGCCTTCCATTTCAACCGCAACCGAAGAACTAGAAGAGTTTGATGAAGAGCTCGAACTTCCTGAGCCGTCTAAATCGCATCCTGCGAGTGATACTGTGATAAAAACAACACTAAGTGACAATTTCTGCATAGCGACTCTCTCAACAAGACGCGCCCAACAAGAGACGCTCGACTAAACACTCTATCTTTAAAACACTCTCACAAACCAAATAAGAACGCCTTAAAATAACCAAATTGCATGTATGAAATAACTATAATAAAAATTTGCGCATTTTGTGCTTATTTTTATTGTTATTTTTCTATCGCCTATAACGTGTTTAATTAATAACTTTATTTAAAGTTTTGTCTCATCTTGTCGAGCCTGAAATTAAGCGTCTATTTGTGCTATTCCTGAAGACGTAACATTACTGAAAAGGAGCATTGCGTTGCTGATTTTCAACATAAGAACTGTCGGTTAGACTTTTTAAAAAAGCGATCAGATAATACGTCTCTTGCTGAGTCAATTCAAAGCCTGAGATTCTGGCATCTCGTAAAGGTGAAGCAGCGGTTTCGATATCAGACCGTCCACCTGCGGCATAATGTGCAATAACCTCTTCAAGCGTTTTTATAGAACCGTCATGCATATAAGGTGCTGACAGCTCGATATTACGTAACGTAGGAGTTCGAAACTTACCCTTATCTGAGTCGACGTTAGTCACTTCGAAAAGCCCCTGTTCTCCTTGAGGGTAACTGCCTTTTTTATCCACATTATAAAGCCCTGTATTATGAAAGCTTGGTTGTCCCGTTGCGTCGCTAAAGTGCCGACCTGAATGGCAACCAGAGCACCCTAGCGATTCACTAAAAAACAAAACCTCGCCCTTTTTAGCCGATTCACTGATAGCACCTTCTTGACCATAATAACGGTATTGATCATAAGGGGCGTTCACACTGATTAATGTTCGCTGATAAGCACCTAACGCCATAAACACCTGTTCAAAATCAATAGTGTCGCGCTCAGGAAAGGCGGCCTTGAATTTATCAGGGTACAACGGGTGATCAGAAAGGAAATTCAACACTTTTTTTTCATAGCCTAGTGTTCCCATTTCAACGGGATGCGTACCAAACATGGGAACTGTCGCTTGCTCTTCAAACAAGGTGATGTTCGGGTCAGCCCACGTCAATGTGGTCATATAGGCCGTATTAACGAGCGAGAGCGCGTTGCGGGTATGAAATTCTCCGGTGATACCAACGGACACTTTTCGATTTTCGGAAAAGGATTTTTCCGGAAGGTGGCACGTCGAGCAAGAGACATACCCCGCTCCCGAAAGGTTAGAGTCGAAAAACAGCTCTCGTCCCAATTCTACTTTTGCACTACTCATTGGGTTATTTTCGGGAACAAAGGGAGGGTCTACATCATGCGGTAAATTCCACTGCCAATCGTTTTGTTCCACTTGAGTAGCCGCTTCTCCTTGTGACCTTAAGATTAATACAAAGAATAAAACGACACTCAGCTGTATATCAATTCGCATCTCATCACTCCTATTACTGCCTATTAATCATAGTAAAAGAAGCGATGTATGGGTTATGCAAAAAAGAGTACGGTAACCTCCCTTACGAACTTTTCCTAGTCATCTTTCAAATCTGAAAACTGACGGTTTAAATCAAATTTCCGAGACGTCACATGACGTTCCATATTGGTTACACTAGCAGCAATCGTATTCAACTTATCTTTTGCTTTATGTAATCTAGCGGACGCACTCTCAGCATACTTGAACATTTTTTTCGGACGATAAGTATGATGTCGCTCATCGTATTCGTACTCGATGTCTTCGTAGTCGGGTTTAGGATCAAGAAATACCCAAAGCCCAATATACGCCATCACGGTAAACCCACCCAAAAACAAAAAACCACCGAAAACAGCAAGTCGGACAACCCAAGTATCGATGTCGAAGTGATCAGCAAGCCCTGCGCATACTCCGCCAATGTAGCCCTTCTGTGTGTTCCGATAAAGATTTAACGCCCAGCCCTGTTTCTTTTTTTGTTTAAAATCGCCTTGGTACTTATATTTCATTCTCGCTCTCCTATTGATCAAACGCACAGCTCACCGCGACTAGTCTCGTTCTTCTGCCGTAGCGTGTGCTCGCCATTGTGGGCTCGTCTCATCCAATATCTGTTCTAGCGTTCTTACTCTGTCTGACAACTTGTCGGCCTGAGCTAAAAGATGTTCCAGCTCTTTCTTTTCGGTCGAATCCAAGCCTTTTACGGATCGGGTTCGGCTGCGGTAATGCAACAATAACCAGATAGGCGCGACAAATGTCATAAAAATGATCGTGGGTACAAAGAAAAATACGGCCATACTCATAACATTGATCCCTTTATTTGATTTCTAGAAGCTTAGCTTTGTTTGTCCATCTTATCTTTAAGGCGCGCCAGTTCATCATTTATTGCATCATTGTTTTCCAGCTCGTCAAATTGAGCGTGTAAATCTTGTTTCGAGGTCGCTCCCATGTCCATTGACTCAACTTGTCCTTCCAGATGATCCATTCGACGCTCAAAGCGTTCAAACTTTTCAAATGCATCGCTGATGTCAGCACGATGACTTTGACGTTTTACTTTAAGGCGGTTTTCAACGCTAGACTGTCGCATTAGTAGCGCTTTTTGCTTCGCTTTAGCGTCATCTAACTTACTCTGCAATTGTGCAATTTCTTCATTCAATTGCTCTAGGTGTTCATCTAAATTGCCCAGTTCTGCATTGATTCCATCCATTTCCTTTTCGGATTGTTGCTTCTCAGATAGCGCCGCTCTTGCAAGATCTTCTCGGCCTTTCTCGATGGCCAATACGGCCTTCTTTTCCCACTCATGAATGTCTGCTTTTAGACGCTCAAGCCTGCGTCCTGTGGTCTTACGATCCGCTATTACTCTCGCTGTGCTGGAACGCACTTCAACTAAAGTCTCTTCCATTTCCTGAATCATCATTCGAATCATTTTTTTCGGGTCTTCGGCTTTGTCCAACAGCGAAGTAAGATTGCTGTTAATGATGTCTGTCATTCTTGAAAAAATACCCATGATCTCTTCCTCATTGTCGATAGATGAATATTCAAAGTAGCGCTCAATGCCACATTGAATAATTAATTTATACATATCAGAATGCATGCCAACTCTCATAACCCATTGATTTTGAAAAAATTAACAAAAACCATATGATTTTAGGATCATCAAAAAGGCGTATAAAACCAATTACTGGTAATTTAAACCTTCAAAATATGGTTAAATAAACCAAACTTAGCGTTAAATAATTGGGTAACGTGATGATAACTAAACCTCAGCGTATTATCGGCAGCTCATACGCGCTCGCTCGCACATTAGAACACGCGTCTCAGTTAGCAGAGATTGATCGATCCGTCTTGATTTGTGGAGAACGCGGGACAGGGAAAGAGTTGATCGCAGAGCGCTTGCACTATCTATCAAAACGCTGGGACCAACAGTTTATCTCGCTTAACTGCGCGACGCTCTCTGAAGAATTACTCGAAAGTGAGTTATTCGGTCATGAACAAGGTGCCTTTACCGGCGCAACGAAATCTCATAAAGGACGCTTTGAGCGCGCCCATTCCGGTACTTTATTCTTAGATGAATTGGGTACATTGCCAATGAGAGCACAAGAAAAGCTGCTCCGTGTTTTGGAGTATGGCGAATTCGAGCGGTTAGGCGGAAGCCAAACCATCAGTGTGGATGTAAGAGTCATTGCGGCGACCAATGCAGATCTACTTAAGCTGGCAAAAGAAGGTCGATTTCGCTCAGATTTACTCGATCGATTGGCATTTGATGTCGTGAACATTCCTCCTCTCCGTCACCGTAAAGAAGACCTTGAAGAACTGGCAGAGTTTTTTGCGATTCGGTTTACCACTGAGCTTGGCTGGGACGTCTTTCCAGGTTTTAGTGAGCAAGCGCTAACGACCCTATTCGACTACGAATGGCCAGGGAATGTTCGAGAACTTAAAAATGTGATTGAACGCTCGGTTTTTCGCACAGGGCAAACCAGCCATGAACTCACATCCATTATCATTAATCCGTTTGCACTTGATCATGAGCCCTTATCTAAAATAGGCAAAGAAGAGACGGATACCTCTACCGTAAACGCCGCTCATTCGAACGACGCTTTCAATGACCAACCGATTGACTATAAACACGAGGTAGAGCGACTTCAGCGTGAGCTTGTTTCCAAAGCGTTAGGTCGGCATCAGCACAACCAACGCAAAGCGGCGAATTATTTAGGACTGACTTACGACCAATTTCGAGGATTAGTCCGTAAATTCACACCTCCGTCCTAAATTACGGCACGGTTTCAAATGTCGGTACGCCTTCGGGGATCTCATACCAGCTTTTTTTACTTTTCACCCAAATGTGAGCATCAGGTTTAAATTCGATATCGTCAAAAGCCGTTAGCTTGAGCTTTAGAACACTCGTATCAAGCGGGTTGTAATGATAGATACGATTTCCACAGCCCGTACAAAATTTCGCCGCAGCGGTATTTCCGCTGTCAGCTTTTCGGCTCCAGTCTCCCATTTCACCTGAGATTTCAACGGTTTCTTCCTTAACGAAGAGCGTAAGACTAAACGCACTGGTCGACAGTTTCTGACATTCTTTGCAATGGCACGCCAACACTTTTGCGGGAGGGTTATTCAACACAACTTGAACTTGTCCACATTGGCAAGTTCCCTTTATAGGATAGCTCATAAACAACGCCCTATCAGATCGATGACACTAATCAGCATAGCGAACAATACAAACAAGCGTTACCACCAAATCTGACATCAAAAGTGAAAAGCACACAAAGCATGCAGTGCCTCTGAGACTTTAATCGTTCAGCTCACGTTTTTTCGCAGACCAATCGATGTCAGGCATGTTCATCCCATGTCGCCCTTTATAGTTAGGGCTTTGAGGGGGCTGCCAATCTGCTAAAACGACGTCTTCTAATTTATAAATTTCGACTTCAAGCGGGTGACAAGTAGACAAAGGGTCTTTTGCGTCAGGCCCCCATAAATCAACCGACAAATCCCCACCAGGACAACATGACAACGCGCACAGTAAATCAATCTCTGCAAAGAATTCGAGATAGTCACCTTTCTGCGCAGGGCAGGCCTTCATGAAATATTTATCTTCATTATTTAGCCCAGTACATTGGAAAATATTTAACACATCATGAACATCGAACTCGGTCAATCCAAAAGGTACAACGGCTCTGACCAAATTTGAATGACAGTGAAAGTCAAAATCATCTCCCGTCAGCAGGTGATTCACATAAGGGTCACAGCGAGTACCTAATAAATCATGCACTCGCCCGCCTTCTGCGTCTTCCCCGTAATCCGCTAGTGTGTCGTCAATAATGGTGACCATAGGGCGTAAAAACGGCAGTGTTGACCAAATTCTATCGTGAATGCTGACGTGCGCACGTTGAAGCTGGCGAGTACGAGATGCCCACATACGTTCTCTGGGGTCGTGGCGATTCCACATATTAAAATCGCCTACTTGTGGTCCATTTGGAACCTTCACACGAAATACATGCCCCGCAGGTACTTCCCAAGCCCTTCCAGAACGAAGTGGAATGTGAACCGTTTCAACCAGAGTACGCTGACAATTACCTTGCTTTAATCGCTCATAAAACTGGGTATCAATTTCCAGTTTTGACCCTTTGCCTGCCCGATAGGCCGCTTCAACATTCGACATCGTGTTCTCCCCAATTACTCTCTAACATTACGTTCTAACGCAATGACCTATGACTTCTTTTAGATTAAGCGATGAAATTACTGAAAAAAATGGATATATTTTAAGGAATAGATGACAAAAACTTGAGTTTATGACCATACCTTACAACGCACTGTATACCTTCCAACTTGCCGTCAAACTTGGCAGTTTGCGACGAACGGCTGATGAGCTGTCACTCACAGAATCCGCGGTCAGCCATCAACTTAAACGCCTAGAAACGCAAATAGGCCGACCATTACTGACCAAACAAGGCAGGCAACTCAAGCCAACGCCTGTGGGAGAAAGGCTGGCAAACCGCTTGGTTCTCCCCTTCAAAGACATCGGGGACGCTTTATCAGAGCTAAAGAACACTCAAGAAGACTTAAGCTTATATGTTCAACCTTCTTTGCTAGACGTCTGGTTACTTCCCAAACTACTGCACTTTCGACCTCAATATCCTCAAATTCGGCTATCCATAAACTACCTCACATCCGCGCCTGAAACGTTGAGCGATACGCAACTCCTTATACGCAGCTATGACCAAGATTACCGAACAAGCAATCATCTTTTTCCCATTTTGGATGGCGAGACTATTCCAGTATGTAGCCCTCTTTTTACAGAGATAAACCAAATACGGTCACCTAACGATTTAGTCGATGTCACGTTATTGCACGATAACTCAATTGACGCTTGGCAAAATTGGTTCGCACAGTTCGATCTTCACAATGCAGTACGACCCGACCTTGTATATGAAGACTTCCATTTACTTAAAAGTGCAACGTTAGCGGCTCAAGGTGTCGCACTGTGTCCGACGTGTTTAGTTAAAGAGGAGTTAGAGAGCGGAAAACTCGTGCAACTATTTTCCGATAAAGGCAATCAGGGAAGGATGTATGGATTAGAGTTCGCTACCTGCGCGAACTCTAATCTTAAACTACTCGCACATTGTCTTAGAGACAAATAAGCACGTTAACGCAGGCTGATAATTTCCCAGCCTTTCTGTTTTGCAGTTTCAGTCAAGATAGGATCAGGGTCAACGGCTATGGGGTATAACGCATTCTCAAGCAAAGGCAGGTCATTATGAGAATCACTGTAAAAGTAGGTCTCTTTCATTTCATAACCATGTTCGTTTGCCCACTGAATAGCGCGCGTCACTTTACCTTCTCTAAAAGTCGGAGTACCCACGATTTCGCCCGTAATGATGCCATCTCGATATTCAATATCGACGCCTAAGGCATGCTCAACCCCTAGGTATTTAGCAATCGGGGCAACGAGGTGCGTGCCCGTTGCGGATATAATAACAACCTCATCACCCTCTTGCTTGTGACGCTCTAGTAGCGCTTTTGCTTTATCCAACGTCATATCAGCAACCACATCTTCGATAAATCGCTGAATAAGATTATTTACATCCGCTTCCGATAACTGAGTCAACGGCGCTAGGGTGTAACGCATATACTGAGCCAGATCTAACGTACCGTTATCATAATCGTCCATGTAGGCATGATTAATCTGTAGAAAATCTTCCGGCGTTGGTGCATCGCTTTCTACTATGTATTCAGAAAATGCCTGCGCTGTATCGCCTGCAACCAATGTATTGTCCAAATCAAAAAAGGCTAATGCCATGACAACTCCTTAATAGAGACCTTTACCCTAGTGCAACTGCCACTAAACCGATAAAGGTTAAAATCACTCCGGTTAACTTTGGCATGTGAAGCGTTTCACCAAAACCAATAACCGCAAACAAAACACCCAGTGGAATACTCAATTGACGAAAAGCCACTACATAACTGACGTCGTCCACAAAGGCCATACTTAAAATAACAAGCGCATAGGTGCCCAACATGAGAACAGCGGTTAACACGCCATATTGCCACTTGTTTCTAACAACATCGTAAAAATCGTCACGCGAGGAGCGCTTAAAAAATACAAAACCAAACATCCAAAAAACCGCAAACAGGCTTTGCAACACAACATAAAGCAAAGCAATCTCTAACGCAGAAGCGACAAACTCACCTGACGGCGTCGTAAGAGCTCTCATAAAACTGGTTGCTTCATCATCCACTAATGAATAACCCGCTGTCGCAAACGCCGCAACTAAGGCAAATAATGTGGTTCGATTTACATAGTTAGCCAGTTTAAAAGATCTAAAGCTGGTTAACGGGATAAAGAAGCAGCCCGCTACAATCAATACAATGCCAACAATGGCCTGCACACTAACGCTGTCCTGACGACCTAAAACAAAGCTGGAAATACAAACCAAAATTAACGGTGAAGAACGAGCAATAGGATAAGCAACAGACATGTCACCGGCTTTATAGGCTTCTGACAACCCCCACAAATAAAGCGCTTGGAAAAAGCCCGTCACAAACAACAGCGCCAAAATGGCCCCATCGATAGAAAGAAGCAGCTCGTACTGCCATACCAATACAGGAGAAAACACCACGACGCCTGCGATCGATACAAAAAAGAAAAAAGGCACGGACGGACTGGAGCTCTTACCGAAATAATTCCAGCCCGCGTGCATAAAAGCAGAGATCAACACTAAGACAATCGCCGTTATGGTCATGTGTTTATCAGCTTAGTAGACTTAACTCGTTGACTCAGCTGTTGACTAAGGTAACCCTCCAACACTAACGTACTCGCCAGCGTTGAGAGCTTTTCAATAACACGTCACCAACAAACCAATGCACTATCTTAGCAACCATACAGGTCATCATGATCATAACGGCCATCGCGGCAGCGGGAGCAATATCACCGGCGTCATCCATGTTTAACACAGCAACAGAGGCTAGCGTTGTATTGTACGAATACAAAAATACAACAGCCGATACCGTTGTCATGGCGTTCACGAATAAATAGCTCGCAATGTCTAGAACAGCAGGCAGACAAACCGGTAACGATACACGCCAGAACGTAAAGATCTGCGGCACTTTAAGAGAAGCAGAAACGGCCTCGAACTCTGGATCAATTTGCTTCAGCGCAGTCGTTCCGGTCAAATGACACACAGTATAAAAGTGACTAATTGTACAAACGACCAATATAGTCATTGTGCCGTAGATGCCGTTTAACGGGTTATTTGGCCCATTAAAGAAAAAGATATAAGCAAGACCAAGAACCAGCCCAGGTACGGCAAGCGGCAGAATAGCGAATAAATGGAAGAACCATTTGATCACTTTATAGCCACCCAATTTTTCAATTAAATAAGACTGGAAGAAAATAAAGCCAGTACCAATCACAGCGGTATAACACGCCATTTCAATGGAATTCCAGTAGCTGTCCCAACCACCGCCGTCCATCAGGTCAAACTGATAATTATTCAAAGATAAGGTTAGATTGTATGGCCAAAAGGTGACCAAAGAGGCGTACACTGCCATGGCAATGATACCGACCACAATCGCAGATAAAATAAGCATGGTCACTAGGAAGAAGCGATCCACCAGCGGACGTTTTGGCGCAACCCAAGGAACCGCTTTTGATGTTAGCAAAGCAGATTGACGGCGCTGTAACCAGCGATCAGTAATAAAAGTAAGGATTGCTGGAAGCAGCAAAATTACACTGACGGCAGCCCCCATTTCAAAGTTTTGCTGACCAATAACCTGCTTATAAATGTCTGTCGCAAGCACGTTAAATTGCCCGCCGATCACTTTTGGTACACCAAAGTCGGTGATCACCAAAGTAAACACGACAAAAGCGACACTGATAATCCCATACTTCGCACCGGGTAAAGTGACCGTAAAAAAGGTTCGCATGGGAGAAGCGCCCAATACGTTAGCCGATTCATATAAACGAGCATCCGTATTACTCAGTGCCGTTACCATGATCATAAGGGCATGTGGAAATGTCCAAAAGCACGAACCAATGATAATACCAATAGGGCCATATATGCTTTCCCCCATTAGCAACTCTTTCATAATCCCTTGATTACCAAATAGGTAAACTAGGCTGATAGCAGGTAAGAGAGAAGGTGCCAAAATTGGCAGTGCCATAATCAGACGAAAGGAGCCTTTAAGCGGGATTTTTGTTCGTGTCAGGCCGTATGCTGCCATGAAAGCCAATGACGTCACAATAATGGTACAGACAATGGCAATCGAAACAGAATTACCGATAGAACTCGATAAACTCGGTGTTGAAATAAAGGTCAGAAAGTTATCTAGACCGACGAAATCACCCGCCTTGTTTTGAACACTTTTCGATAACAAAGAATATATCGGCAGTACAATACCAATAAAGAGAGCAATAATACCAACGACGAGAACGCCACCAAGTAACCACTCATCAAGGCTCTTTTTACCAAAAAGAGGGCGTTTAGAAGCACTTGAACCACTAGCAGAAGAAGTTGCGTCCATCATTACACCCCTTCAAATACATGCAAGCGATCTTTTGGTAACTGGCAAATAACTGAATGCCCTGCTTCAATGTTAAGTGTTGCCATTTCATTCATAGAGACGTCGGCCAACAAAGGCGCTTCAATACCATCTAGCTTCAAGGTTGATCGCACACGGGAGCCTAAAAACTCAGTGTGAGCAACGCGGCCGGTAAAGGTGTTTTGATCCTGCCCTTGAGCAAGAAAACGCACATCTTCAGGACGAATGGCAACTTGAATGGCATTTTTCTTTTGTCCAAGTTGTCCATCAAACTCAATCGTATGATCTCCCGATTTAAGTAAGTGGTCGCCAGCGATGTCCGCCTGTAAGAAGTTCATTTCACCGACAAATGACGCCACAAACGCAGATTTTGGCTGACTGTAGACCGTTTGGGGAGAGCCAATCTGTTCAATAATTCCGTGGTTCATTACGACAATTTTATCTGCCATGGTCAACGCTTCTTCCTGGTCATGGGTTACCATTATCGTGGTCACACCTAGCTTTTCTTGAAGCTGCTTTATCTCTTGACGAAGATGCGCCCTTACACGTGCATCCAAAGCAGAAAGTGGCTCATCCAACAAAAGTAGCCCAGGTGACGTTGCCAAAGCACGAGCTAATGCAACACGTTGTTGTTGCCCTCCAGAAAGTTGAGCAGGATACTTGCGCTCACTACCCGATAAGCCGACCGTAGCAAGCAGCTCTTTTACTCTATTTCGTCGCTCTTGCGCCGAAACATTTTGAGTAACAAGCCCATATGCAATGTTGTCCTCTACTGTGAGGTTTGGAAACAAGGCATAGGACTGAAATACAATACCAAAATCACGATGCTTAACAGGTGCATACGTAATGTCTTTGCCAGCCTGATTAACCTGTCCACCGGTTGGTAAATCAAGCCCAGCGATAATACGAAGTAAACTGGTTTTACCGCACCCAGAAGGCCCCAAAAAACAAACAAATTCGCCTTCAGCCACATCCAAAGATACGTCGTTTAAGGCGAGATGCGTGCCAAATTTTTGATGAATATTATTAAGCGCTAAATAAGTGCTGCTCATAGGGGTACCTTTATATTATGTGCGGTAAAACAAATGCCCCAGCATCATTCAATGACTGAGGCATAAAGTTAGATCAGTGATTATTTTGGATCACTTTTGCTGTCATAACGCTCTTGCCATGTTTTTAAGATGACTTTTCGGTTTGCAGCTGACCAACCAAAATCGTTGTCGATCATTAGAGATTCAGCGTTTTCTGGGAAGTACTTAACTGGCTTCGCAATACCCGGCATCGCGACCACTGCGTAACCTTTGTTGTACATCTCATTTGCTTTTTTAGAGACAGTCCAGTCAACCAGTGTTTGAGCAGCCTCTAACTTATCGGTACCTTTAATAATGGCCGTCGCTTCCATATCCCAACCTAAACCTTCAGATGGGAAAACGATATCAAGCGGTGCGCCTTTCTTCTTCGATTTTGCTGCACGGAAAGCAAAAGAAATACCAATGGCGGTTTCACCCGCTGCTGCTAGCTTACAAGGCTTAGAGCCTGAGTGTGTGTAGCGGCTGATATTTTGGTGTAGACCATCCATATACTCCCAGCCTTTTTCCTCACCGAAGATTTGTAGCCAGCTACTGACGTCCAAAAATCCAGTACCTGAAGAATTCGGGTTAGGCATGATGATATGCCCTTTATAGACAGGCTTTGTTAGATCTTGCCAAGAAGTCGGTTTTGGTAGACCTAGCTTCTCCGCTTCGACCGTGTTGTAACATACCGCTGCCATCCAAGCGTCCATACCTGTCCATACAGGCTCTGCTGAATTGTCACGGAATTTTGGAGAAAGTTTTTCAAAACCTTTTGGTTTGTAGGATTGCAGCATCTCTTCGCCATCCAACAACATCAAACTGGTTGCAGCAAGTCCCCAAACAACATCTGCCTGTGGGTTTTCTTTTTCGGCAAGCAATTTCGCGGTAACGATGCCAGTAGAATCACGAACCCAGTTGATTTTAATATCTGGGTGATCTTGGTTAAAACGTGCAGCGTACTTTTTCAAGTCTTCTGCTTCTACTGCTGTGTATACAGTAAGTTCCGTTTTCGCTGCATGCGCTGCAACAGATACAGTAGTGATACCCGCTAGTACAGCTAAACGATGCATCCAGTTTTTCTTGCTCATCTTCACTTCTCCAATCATTAAAGGGCGCCGATTCAAGTAATCTATTAGGCCTCTAATCAATTATCGCCAAATCGGTCAAAAAACTTAATCAGAGAACCTAACTTCAAACTGTCTATTTTTAAAATATACTGGTATAGACCAGAAGACAAGTAAAAGATAACAGCCTTTTATGTCATCAATATGACAAGAAATACTTTTTAATTGTGTAAAAAACACACTATCACGTGAAATTTAAGGAAAATAGAAGGGAATAAAAGAAAAAGTGTCGAATTCAATTCATGCGACACTTTATGAGGATGACAAAGCACTTTTGTGTGAAAGCCATTAGAGGACAAAACAAAATGATAGAAAGAGACTATTCGCGCACTTCAATTGCGATATTAACGGCATCATGTCGCCAGAATTCGTAATCGAGTTCCAACACTTGATTGCCGTTAATGTAGTTCACTCGCTCAACATGCAGCCCAGGCTGACCAGATGCGATACCAAGATCTTTAGCCGCTTCTTCGGGCAGTGAGGTGGATTTAAATGAAAGATCCATATCACGGTAGCAAAGATCATATTTGTTCTTCAGTAACTGGCTCAGTGATTGAGTAAGATCTTCATCTTCAATGCCCGGAAGATACGCAATATTGATGTACATTCTTTCGATTAAGACCGGACGCTTATCGATAAACCGTCGGCGATGCAAAAAAAGAACGGGGGACCCTTTTTTAATGCCCATTTTTTGAGCGATTTTCAATGACGCAGGCTCGACAACTTGTTCAATTTTTTCCGTCGATGGCGCAAAACCTTGCTCTGAAACATATAGGTTAAAACTAAGTTGTGCGGCAGGGTTATAGGTCACTGCAGGAGGCGTCACAAACCACCCTTTGCGATTCTCACGGTAAATCAGACCTTCCGCTTCAAGATTCTGTAGCGCTTGCCTTACCGTTACTCGGGTCAGGTTAAACTGCTCTCCAATTTCACGCTCTGAAGGAAGTTTCCCCCCTGCTTGAAGCACATTTTTGCGAATTAGATAACTAAAATGCTCTTGGATGTGGCGGTAATGCGTGTCTGCCATGATCTGACCCTTTAGGCAAATTTGATTGGGGCGCTATTCTACACCGAACCTAGACAATAGAGACAACGACTTTGCAACGAAGTGTTAAGACAGCATGAGCAAACCTTTCAAGAAAGTGTGAAATTCCTCCTCATAGGTAAAACGCGCAAGCCCTTATTTTTAGACAATCACTCGAACAGGTTCTAGTACTTTCATCTGCTCTGGCGTAATGTCGACACGGTATGCAATAACCTCAACCCCCTTTTGTACCGCCTCTTTCAACGCCTGCGCATACTTTTCATCAATATGTGCTGCTGGTGTTACCGAGTCAATCCCTGTATGACTGACACAAAAGAACAATACAGCGCGCTTACCTTGTTCCACCATCGAAGTGAGTTCATAAAGATGTTTTCGTCCTCGCTCCGTCACCGCGTCAGGGAAGTAACCTTGACCATCTTCCTCAAGTAAAGTGACACTTTTCACCTCGACATAACACTCACTTTCCGCATTAGACAAGAGCCAATCTACGCGGCTGTTCTGCCCATATTTCACTTCGGCCTTTATCTCATTGTAATTTTGCAGCTCGGGGATTACTCCACCTTTAATCGCCTCACCCACCAATTTATTTGGGTAACCCGTATTGATACAGGCTAAAAACCGCTCATCAACTTCAACTAACTCCCACGTATAAGCAAGTTTACGTTTTGGATTATCACTTTTCGATACCCAAACTCGTGCGCTTTCTTGCTGACAACGTTTCATTGAGCCTGTGTTCGGGCAGTGCGCCGTAATAATCTCGCCGCTGTCTAACTCTATATCAGACAGAAAACGCTTGTAGCGCTTGATTAAGCGCCCTTGCTGTAAAGAAACTGGGAATTTCACGTGTTTTCCTTTTTAAAACTTTTTAAAAGCTGTGTGGCTTAAACTTCAATCATATTATGGATTATATGCCGTTTCATTATATGTGGCACTTTTTCCCACACGAGATTAGACTTAGTCACTAAGCTATCGACAGAACACCTTACACAATATGTCAGCACAAGATCCAAACTGCGCCGAAACAAATTCTAAAAACCTAGTTCGCATCGCCTTAAAGCGTGTTTTAGGGGCACTTACTCGCTTGGCGATTCGATATGGCGTTAGCTTCCCTGAATTTGCGGAACTGACTAAAGATGCTTACGTAAGAGAAGTAAAGAAGTCGTTAGAACTGAACAATGAAAAAGTAACTCAAAGCCGAATTAGTATTGTCAGTGGCGTACACCGTAAAGATGTTAAACGACTCACTGACGAAGTAGACGAATCAAGCCACCTAACAACCAAGCACTCGATCACATCAAGAGTACTCAGTATTTGGTTAGGTGACAGTGGCTATTTAGATCCTCAGGGACATCCGTTGGAACTGGATCGACATGGAGAAAAGTCATTTGACACCTTAGTCAAACAAGTCAGTCTAGATATACGTCCCAGAACCTTATTCGATGAGTGGCTGCGCAGAGGCTTACTCGTCGAGCAACCCGGCGCCAAATTAAAACTCAACTTGGAAGCGCTCTTTCCAAGTGACGATTTAGAAACCAAAATGAGTTTCTTTGCCCGCAACACCGCCGATCATATTTCGGCCTGCGAACACAATCTAGACAACACTCGATCACCCTTTCCTGAGCGCTCCGTCTTTTACAACCGCTTATCTAAACAATCTGTAGATGAACTGCAAAAAACGGCGCACGAGGGAAGCCATAGCCTCCTACTTGCTTTAAATAAACAAGCGCAGCAACTAGCAGAAAGAGACGATCAAGACACACTTAACAATCATCACCGATTTATTCTCGGTACGTATTTTTTCCGGGAAGAAGAATCCTCCCTCGTGAGCGCTCAAACAGCGCAGGATCAAAAAAATGCCTAAGCTCATTAAGCTCCTGCTTGTTTCAATTTCATTGCTTATGCTGGTCGGCGCCAGTAATGACAGAGGCCTCGGTGGCACAGGTAAGGCGACAGTCGATGACCGAGGATTAGGCGGAACAGGCTTGGCAGACGATCGTGGCCTTGGCGGCACGGGAATTATCGGCACCATCACCGAATTCGGCAGCATTTGGGTAAATGGCTTAGAAATAGAGCTTGATGAACATACGTTGATTACCATCGATGGAAAGAAAGCAAACGAGACGGACCTAAGGTTAGGACAACAGGTCGCCGTACTCAGTCATAAGGTTGATAGCGATTGGTTTGCGAAAGAAATCCAGATACAACACGCATTGATTGGTGAGGTTGAAGAAGTCACTGATGATTCATTAACCATATTGGGGGAAGCCGTTTTTCGTGACCCTAAAGCGCCAGGTAATTGGCCTAACATTTCAATCGGTGACAGGCTCGCTGTCAGCGGCTATTTCTTTAATGGCGCGTTCTACAGTACAGATGTAAGTCGAGAACATCGAGCCTCTTCTACTAACTGGCAACTTTCAAGTCTCGCCTACCTCGACAACAAGGGCAATCTGAGATTGGGAAATAAACGCCTACCTTCCGGTATAGGTATCCAAGCAGGCGACAAGGTAACAATCACCCAAAACGGCATTGAAAAAGTGACAAGTCAAAAGGTGTTCGGTCGATTTGCGAATAGCTATCTAATTGAAGGTAGGAAACCTGATCGAGATAAAAAAGACACAGAAATAGATATAGAAGAAGACAAGCCTAATCAACGAGACATCGAGCTTTCTGCTAAAAGCCCTAAGCCTAAAGATGGCAATAAGAACTATGATACCAACCCGAGAACGACGCCAGAAGAACGCAATTCAACACCAAAATCTGGTTCGAATAACAATAGTAAGTCTTCAAAAAAAGAGCAAAAAACTCGAAGTAGCAGAAATGAAGGCTCATCTTCTAAGCGAAATACGAATAAGCAGGGAAGAGAAAAGAAAGATAACCGAGGAGATAAGAATCGAAGGTAACAGGTCTTTATCATTTAAATAGCCTGTTTACGTTTTAACAGTATTACGGATACAACTAAACCTTAACACCAATAAAAAAGCCAGCTTAGGCTGGCCTTTTTTTATTTCTAGACTAAACGAAATATACTATTCCCACTCAATCGTCGCAGGTGGTTTTGACGATACATCATAGGTAACACGAGAAATATGCTCTATCTCGTTGATAATACGACCAGACACTTTTTCTAATAGCTCATAAGGTAGATGAGCCCAACGCGCTGTCATAAAGTCAATTGTTTCAACGGCACGTAATGCGACAACGTATTCATAGCGACGGCCATCTCCAACAACGCCAACCGACTTAACAGGTAAGAACACGGTAAATGCCTGACTCGTTTTGTCGTACCAGCCTGATGCACGCAACTCTTCAATAAAGATAGCGTCCGCGCGACGTAAAATATCAGCGTAGTCTTTCTTAACTTCACCCAAGATACGAACACCTAGACCAGGTCCTGGGAACGGGTGACGGTAAACCATATGTGGAGGTAAGCCTAGTTCCACGCCTAATTTACGAACCTCGTCTTTAAATAGCTCTCGTAGAGGTTCAACCAATTCGAATTGCATATCTTCTGGAAGGCCACCCACATTGTGGTGAGATTTAATGACATGTGCTTTACCGGTTTTAGAGGCCGCAGATTCAATGACATCCGGATAGATAGTGCCTTGCGCAAGGAAATCAACGTCCGTTAATTTAGCCGCTTCTTCGTCAAAAATATCGATAAAAGTATTACCGATAATCTTACGTTTCTGCTCGGGGTCCGCCACACCAGCAAGTTTACCTAAGAACAAGTCTTCTGCATCAACGCGAATCACATTCACACCCATGTTTTCTGCAAACATAGACATTACTTGATCGCCTTCATCTAAACGAAGTAGACCGTTGTCGACAAAAACACAGGTCAGCTTATCGCCGATTGCCTTATGAAGAAGAGCCGCAACGACAGATGAATCTACACCACCAGAAAGAGCCAACAAAACCTTCTTATTGCCAACTTGCTCACGCATGCGAGCGATTGCGTCTTCTGCAATATTTGCTGGCGTCCAAAGCGTTTCACAGCCACAGATATCCACAACAAAACGAGAAAGAATAACACCACCTTGTTTAGTGTGAGTCACTTCAGGGTGGAATTGAACACCGTAGAATTTCTTCGCCTCATTCGCCATACCTGCGATTGGGCAGCTTTCAGTTGACGCCATCAAAGAAAAGCCTTCTGGCATTTCAACCACTTTGTCACCGTGGCTCATCCAGACATCAAGCAATGACACGCCATTGTTAGCAATGTGATCAGCTACGCCATTCAACAATGTATAGTCTTCATGTGAACGAATTTGCGCGTACCCAAATTCACGTACATCAGAGCACTGAACTTTACCGCCCATTTGCTCGGCCATGGTTTGCATGCCGTAACAAATGCCCAGTACAGGAACACCTAATGAAAATACAGTTTCAGGTGCGCGCGGTGAACCTTCTTCGGCAACAGATTCAGGACCGCCCGCCAAAATAATGCCCCTTGGAGCAAAATCGACAATTTCCTGGTCCGTCATATCAAAAGCACGAATTTCACAGAAAATACCAATTTCACGAACACGGCGAGCGATTAACTGAGTATATTGAGAACCAAAATCTAAAATAAGTATCTTATGAGCGTGGATATCTTGCGACATTGTTAGCCTATCCTTCACCCTTACACAAAGGGCTACGTATCAAAATAAATTATCAAATAAAGATGGGGTGTCAATGACACCCCATCTGAGTTTCTTTTACTATCTAAACTTAGCCAGCTTGATAGTTCGGTGCTTCTTTGGTGATTGTCACGTCATGTACGTGACTTTCACGCATTCCAGCGCCTGTAATCTGTGAGAATTGCGTTTTCGTACGCATTGACTCGATATCTGCGGAGCCAGTATACCCCATCGATGCTCTTACACCACCAATTAGCTGATGAACCACTGCCGCCATCGGGCCTTTTGAAGGAACGCGCCCTTCAATACCTTCTGGAACAAGTTTCTCTACACCACTGTTTGCGTCTTGAAAATAACGGTCGCTAGAACCTTGAGATTGAGACATTGCACCTAATGAGCCCATACCTCGATACGCTTTAAAAGAGCGTCCTTGGAACAGAACCACTTCGCCAGGTGCTTCATCAGTACCTGCTAGTAGGCCACCAACCATGATAACACTTGCGCCAGCAGCAATCGCTTTAGCAATGTCACCAGAGAAGCGTACACCACCATCAGCAATAACAGGAATACCACGAGGATTCATTGCTTCAGCAACGTTCGCAACAGCACTAATTTGTGGGACACCGACACCAGCAACAATACGAGTTGTACAGATAGAACCTGGGCCAATACCCACTTTTACGCCGTCTGCACCTGCATCAGCTAAGGCAATGGCCGCTTCCGCTGTCGCGATGTTACCACCAACAACTTGAATATGAGGGAAGTTCTCTTTTACCCAACGAACACGATCAATCACTCCTTTAGAGTGACCATGAGCTGTGTCAACAACGATAAGATCAACACCCGCTTCCGCTAGAGCGGTTACACGATCTTCTGTGTCAGCACCCGTACCAACAGCTGCGCCGCAACGAAGGCTACCTTGCTCATCTTTACAAGCGTCAGGATAAGTTCGCGCTTTATTGATATCAGTAACCGTCATCATACCGCGAAGTTCAAACTTGTCGTTTACCACTAACACTTTTTCAATGCGGTGTTCGTGCAGCATTTTACGCACACGGCCTTGAGAGGCATTCTCTTCTTCAATAGTGACCAAACGCTCTTTTGGCGTCATGATGTCAGCAACCGTTTGATCAAAATCTTTGACAAAACGAACATCTCGACTCGTAACAATCCCAACCAAATCGTTGCCTTCTACAACGGGTACACCAGAAATATTGTGCGCTGATGTCAAGTTCATCAATTCACGAACACTGGCACTTGGATTAATCGTTACCGGATCACGAACGATACCACTTTCGAATTTTTTCACTCGACGGACTTCTGCCGACTGCTCTTCGATGGTAAGGTTTTTATGAATAATACCGATGCCACCTTCTTGCGCTAACGCAATTGCCATACGATGTTCAGTAACCGTATCCATTGCAGCAGAAACAAGTGGGATGTTTAGTTCGATACCTTTTGAGATACGCGTTTTTAGACTAACGTCTTTTGGTAAGACTTCAGAATAGCCTGGGATAAGCAGTACGTCGTCAAACGTTAAAGCTTCTTGAACAATTCGCAACATAGTGGGGAGTTTCCAATGCCAACAGGGTGTTAAGATGGCAAGTAATTCTATCTCAACAGGGACGTTCGGTAAATCAAAACCATGAGTGATTGATGAAAAAATTTACAACTTTGCACACTTCAGAGCCAACTTTCAGCGTATCAGAGCTAAATAGACAGATACAACAGCTTCTAGAGGCAAGTTTGCCTTGGATTCTTGTAGAAGGTGAAATATCGAATTTAGCTCGTCCGGCGTCTGGACACTGGTACTTTTCACTGAAAGATGACAAAGCTCAAATCCGCTGTGCTATGTTTAAAAACCGCAACTCCGCCGTTCGTTTTCGCCCAAAAGACGGCGATCATGTTCGGCTTAGAGCGAAGGTGACTTTCTATGGACCAAAAGGAGATTGCCAACTCACTGTCGAGAGCATGGAGTCGGGTGGAGAAGGAGCATTGCAAGCAGCCTATGACCGACTCAAGGCCAAATTACAGTTAGAAGGGCTGTTTGAGCAAAATCACAAAAAGCCGTTACCAAAACGACCTGAACGGATCGCAATTATCACCTCTCCTGCCGGTGCCGCCATTCGAGATATGATTATCGCTTTTCGACGCCGCTTCCCTCTAACAGAATTAACAATATTGCCCTCTCTCGTTCAGGGTCAAGGTTCTGCGGCCAATTTAACAAAGCAATTAGAGCGAGCTGACAGCAGCGGCCATTTCGATGCCATTATTATTGGTCGGGGCGGCGGCTCCTTAGAAGACCTTTGGAGTTTTAACGATGAGCTTCTCGCGCGTAGCATTTTTCATTGTACAACCCCTATCGTCTCCGCTGTTGGGCATGAGACAGACTTCACGATTGCAGATTTTGTTGCAGACATAAGAGCAGCAACGCCAACCGCCGCCGCAGAATTACTAAGTCCCGAAATCTCAACCTTACTATCGGGTTTAAAGCAATCTGAACTCAAACTAACGAGGCGAATAGAGAGCATCACTCAAACCGCACAGCAAAGGCTAGACTTTCTCTTAAAGCGGATTCGACACCCTAAAGAACGCCTTGATATCCAGCAAGATAAATTACACAACTTAAATCATCGCTTAAAAGAAGGCATCCAAAAACACCTAGATTCGAAACAAGTTCGATTAGAGAAAGATTCGATAAAACTCATGTCCACGTCACCGATGCGCACTATAGTCAAAGAACAAGCGTACATAGAGCAACTCGAAGGGCGCTTAAACAGAGCGCTAAAAAGCACAATGACATCTAAGGCAACAACCTTTACCCGACTCGTTGAACAACTTAACTTAGTGAGCCCTCTAAATACTTTAGCCAGAGGGTATGCGATCGCGACACAAGATAAAAAAGTGATCCGTTCAAAAGATGACATTAGTGTCGGCAGTACCCTCAATATTAAAGTCGAAGACGGCTCTTTCGATTGTCAGGTTACACACATAGACGACATAGAAAAGGCGTTTTAAACTCTACTGGATATAGAAGCATCTCGACACCGAAGGAATTGTAATGACCGATATAAAATTTCTGAGTAAGCTCTCCGCTCTGACTGTTTGTTGTCTGTTAGCCGCGTGCACACAAACTCAATTGACCCCTGCTAGCAATGCTAGCCCAACAGCGGAAAACACCTGTATTCAGGAAGAGTTAAAATCGCCTAACTTACAATTCAACTGCGGTAATCGCATTATTGCCATTACAGTCGACGCTGAAAACTCGTCGCCTCCAGGCATGTTTGATAAAGAAAACGGGCAATGGACTCTAGCCCTGTCATTTGAAGCTAAATCTTCGACAAAACCACCGCTAACATTCGATTTCACAAACGCAAAGTTGACACGGGATGACATTAAAATCGCAGGTCTAGACGTCGACGATAGCATTACCAATACTATAAGAGTTAAAAGCTCAGTCACGGGGACCGAACCTGTTTTTGTGTCTGGTATCAAAGTCTCTACTGAACTAAAACAATTTGAGCTCAATACCATCGAGATAAAGCTTAATTATAACGAACTAACATTAGGCAAGTTTGTCCTTGAAGTGCTTGCTCACTCAGCCATTATTTTAGGCAGCTAGCCCTTAAATAATCTACATTTATAAAAATCTTTGATGGCTATCTAAGCGTTAACGAGCTAAAAGTGTGTTAACGAGCTAAGAGTGCTTCAATATGCTGTTTAAACTGATCAGTTTTTCCCAAAAAGCGGGAAACTTCAATAGAATTTAGAACCCCATCAATTTCTACCCCAACTGTTGGGTAACCTTGACCTTGCAGCTTTCGCAGCCACTCAAGGCTATCGCTTAGGTGACCGGCTAGATCCACTTTAAGGTACTCACCTAAAAATAGATCACGCCTCAAGCCTATTTCTTCTGCGATCTCAGCCAAGTTGTTAATGTCAGACACATATCGACCATCTTGGTAATGAGCATTTTGAATCGCCGCATACATTTGAAGCCCTTTATTCTCAAGTGACTCTGAGACAATAATTGCTCGTATTGGCGGTTCAGAATCCAAAATCAGATCTTCATTTTTAAGCAATTCATGCTGGTAACGATCACCAAATACCAGCCCTGACATCTCCGCAATACGCTTGTCATGAGGCAAAACAAATTGTTGTAATTTCGGCCCCATTTTTTGACGACGATCTCCAATCCAAAGACCACCACAATGCAATGTAACATGGACACATTCAAGTTCATTAGCAGCAAGAATCAAAGGGCTAGCGCCATAACACCACCCACAAAGAGGGTCATTAACATAATGTAAAATGACGTTTGACATGTTATTACCTACAATCAAGAAATGGGTTTATTTAGAATTTGTCAGTTTAAAGTAATGACAGACTGACGTACGTTATAAATTAACTATCGTGTTAATAGAAAGTTCATAAGATAAAAAACGATAATTAAAGAAGAAAAATATTTTTACTAGCCGTCGACGCGTTCTGAGAAATATAACTCAGATAGTAGAGGTAAAGTGATGTGAATTTCGCCAAATCACGTACGTTTCAAGCAACATTAGTCTTAGTCACTGCCGTTATTTTGATTGGGTTAGGAAGCAGTCTTGTAAAGTTCAAGCAGAGCATCAGAGATATACAGAAAAATATCAGCACAACACCGCACGAAATTCGCTATCAATTGCATCAATCCATTCATCAAGTCACGTTATTAGAACAGGAGATGAGGCTTCGAAAGCAGCACTCACTTTCTTACGACAGTCGCTCATTAATCAATCGAACAGAGCAACTAAAGTACCGAGTGATCAATATACGGGGAACGTGGGATGCATTGGATACCAACTTGGATAAGTCCCATGTACGTGCTGAGATAGGTGAATTTGAAGAACAAATCCTAACGCTTGAGTCACTTTTAAAAAATGCATTTAAAAATGAAATAACATTCATGCCAAAGGTCGCTCAGCAAATACTAAAGCTTAAATTTGCAAATACTCAAATGTTCGCCAGCGGCAGTAAATTTCTAAGACTGCATACCGAAAATTACGTCAAAAAATTATCAACAATTGCGACCGCTATCAATGCCTTGATCGTGGTATTTATCAGCATGCTGCTGATACTTTCCTACTCCTTAATTGTCATTTTCAAACAACGAAATACGCTAAATCGGTTGTCGACAGAAGACCCTCTAACGAAGCTGTACAATAGGCGACAGTTCAATCTACACCTTTGTAAATTGGTAGATAGGTATAACAACTCTCGGTCACCACTTACTCTGGTCGTCTTCGACGTCGACTTCTTCAAAATGTTTAATGACAACAGAGGCCATATAGCCGGAGATAAAGCATTGACCCAAATCGCCGAACGCCTTATCGCTCTAAATAGCGAAACGCTAGGGCTAGACGCCTACCGAGTAGGGGGCGAAGAGTTCGCTTGTCTCTACTGCGGCCTCGATTATTCAGACAGCTTGGCGTTAGCAGAAGACATTCGAAAAACGATTGAAAAACTGAAAATCCCCCATGAAACAAGCGACATTTCAAACTGTATCACAGTCTCTATTGGCGTCGTCAATGCAAATCAGTTTGAACACGCGACAAGTGATACGATGTATTCTGCAGCCGATCAAGCGCTTTATGAGGCAAAAAAACGCGGAAGAAATTGCTCTTACCAATATAATACTTAATTAAGATAAACTCTAATTAAGTCCATAACGTTCCAGTTTTTTAATTAATCCCTGACGAGACAGACCTAGCATTTTCGCTGACTGAGTTTTATTGCCCCCAGTTTCATCCATCGCTCTTCTTATGGTCTTGATTTCCAGTTGCTTTACTTGCTCATCTAGAGGTAGCTCCAAAGACACAGCACTTTCCTGCATTTGCTCACTTCCACACATTACGGATGCCGCCTTTACATCGGGATAGAGCAGGCTTATGTCGTCTAATGAGACCGCATCACCGGCGCAAATCGAGATGACGCTTTCCAATGCATTTCGTAACTCTCGCACATTCCCTTTCCAAGGTTGAGAACAAAACCACTCCATGGACTCCTTATTTAATGAAATCGCATTTGCTTTGCTACGTTGCTCGCTTAAAAAATGCTGGACCAGTAAAGGAATGTCTTCAGACCGATCATGCAGAGATTCGGTTTCAATATTCACTCCTTTAATTCGATAAAATAAGTCTTCCCTAAATTCCCCATTTAACACTTTTTCGCTTAAGTTCGCGTTCGTTGCCGAAATCACTCTCACATCAATGTGTACTTGCTCTCGCCCACCAACAGGGAAAAAAGTACCTTCTTGAAGAACACGGAGAAGCTTCACTTGCATAGCACTTGGCATCTCCCCAATTTCATCTAAAAACAATGTCCCGCCATCCGCGAGCTTCAACAGCCCTTCTTTGTCTTTCTCCGCCCCTGTAAAAGCGCCTTTGACATAGCCAAATAGCTCACTTTCTAACAAGTCTGCAGGTATTGCCCCGCAATGGACTGAGACAAAAGCACGAGATGACCTAAGACTAAGGTTGTGTATGCTTTGCGAGATCACTTCTTTGCCTGTTCCTGACGGCCCCATGACCAATATCCGAACATCGGTTGGCGCAATGCGTTCAATCAAAGAACGAATTTTCTGAGCGCTCTCAGAGACGCCGATATACGCATTCGCATTTTTTGTTTTCGACCCCGCCTTCAGACGAGAGACTTCTCGCTCTAACTGTGTTTTCGTGACCGCACGACGCACCACCACAGCCAGCATTTCAGGATCTATCGGTTTGGCAATAAAGTCCCAAGCACCTTGCGAAATGGCAGCAAGTGCTAGCTCTCGTTCAGCGTGCCCCGTAATAATAATGACCGGAGTATCACCAAACATAGACATACTTTGTAGTGTATTTTGTGGGTCAAAAACAGGAGGCAACGATAGATCCAATAGAACTAAATCGGGCGTTATTTGTCGTAACGCATACCCTGCTTCCGTCAAGGTTCCAACACTGGCCACTTGATAACCCTGCATTTCTAACCAACCTCCTGCTAATTCTCTAAACGCAGGTTCATCGTCAATTAATAAAATGTGCCCACCAGCTTGCATACATTAACTCTCTTTTACAGGGAAAATAAGTTCGAACGTAACAGGCCAACTACCGTCGATTGATCTTTCACTATCTTGGCGCAAAGCCTCATCGTTATGTGTAGTCTGATAGTCGCTAGAAGATCGGATAACGGCATTGCCATTAGGTGTATTGTGATTAGCTAAATACTGAATCGTACCACCATGAGCTTCCATTACTCGTCGTACAATCGCCAACCCTAAACCACTTCCGCCCGAACGTTTACTAACAAACGGCTGAAATAAGTCATCGGTCGTTAAACTACCATCGAGTTCCGGCCCATTATTTTTTACATAGATACGAACAAGGCTCAGCCCTTTAACGTCTGCTTCAACATTTGCAGAGATGTGTATTGCACCACCCTCTTGATTTCGTACAAAAGCGAGTGCGTTATCAATCAAGTTAATAAAAACCTGCTGGATTCGATGTGCATCACCCTCAAACTGCAAGTCAGAGGGAATATTAACGTCAACCTGCACCGCTCCCTTTTCAGTCGTTGCTACAATGCTCTTAACCAATGGCAATAAACGAACAGTGGATAACTGCAACGTCAGTTTTCCAGAGTACACCAGCATATCGCTTACTAAACGATCAGCTCGTTTAAGTTGCGTTTGAATGTGTTCTTTTACCTCTTTGGACGTACTGTATGACGCCATTGAAATAATATTAAGTGGGTTGCGTAACTCATGTGCCATCGCCGCAGACAGGTGGCCTAACTCAACCAAATGCTGTTCGTCTAAACGCTTTTTCTCAGCCTCAGCTAGCTCAAGAGAGCGCTCTAGTAACCCACAACTCGTTGCAAGCAAAGAACCGAAAACCTCGATGGACAACCGCATCCCGGGACTCATATCGGCATTCTCATTATGATCGGTAGACCAGCCAGAAACATGCTTTGAAACGATTACATTTAAACCTAGTTGAGTGTCTATTTTCGCAGATTCACGGGAAACACCTTCGCCTCCCTCAATCATAATAGTGACATCTTTTCTGAGATAGGTAGAAAGTAAGCGCTCACCTTTATCAATCAGCTCTTCCCAAGAGGATGCGCCTTCGAGGCTCGACGACCAATGCTCTAATACTGAATCCGTCAATACAGCGCCGGGGTAGATCAACCTTTCACTCAGTCGGCTCAACATAGGATAAAGGAGAGCAGCAACTAGAAGAATCGCCATGGAATAAATCCAAAGCTGCCAAATGGGTACATCAGACAGCGCCCTCAGCCCAACCTGAGCAGAAACCGCACTTGCCACTGCAATCATACAAAGCAACACCAGCATCATAGCCAAGACTAACAAAGCTCTATTTGCGAAGGCATTGACGGCAAGTATTTGGTAACGCACCACGCCATAGACTAACAAGAGCAGGTAGCTTGGAAGCAACAACATTGGATAGGGAAAGCGCTCGATACCAAAAGAGGGGAATACGAAGCTCGTTGCCAATAGTAAGCCCCAAGCGCCCACACCGAACATCGCTAAAATAGACCGCCGCTTGTTTCCTATATGATGTAGCCACCCATAAAGTAATATGGCGTGCGCAAGCATACCAATAATCACTGTGTACGCTAGGTTCACCATACCTGACTCAGTAAACACAAAAAACGGCCGACCTTGAATCAACGAATTAGCACTGCCCGCACCAGCCCACCAGCTATACCCCACAACGATAAAACTGGTCATATAAACAATCGGCAAACCTCTAACCCAAGCATCTAACATCGGACGCCTTACCGATCCAGTATTCACAAACAACAGCGCGAAATGCAAAAAGAAAGTGGGCATGATGGGGTTCGCCAAAACCAACGCGACACCTAATCGAATCTCCCCGTGAAAGAGTGCTAAGTGCCCGAAGCACCAGCATGCCATCATCACAGCAAAACCTGCTAACGCTCTCAGTTCCGATTGCTGCCCCGCTCGCCAAATGAGCCATGACGCGACCAATAAACCACAAACGCTGGTTAGTAAAATCGAAATTTCAAAAAAAATTGATAACGACAACCTGTAAACCTCATTAACAATAAGCACGACAAGAAACGTAAACTTAGTTTACACCATAAAAACCACAGAAATAAATAACCATAAAATTCAATAGTTTAAAACAAAACCATTAAATGGCATACAGATTGCTATAAACGAGGAAACAATTGATTTAAATCAAAAATAACGAGGAAACACCCATGAATACAGCGTCACTTCTGATGGAGGTCATCACACTCTTTGCCATGATATGTTTGGCCATCAGCCCTTTGGCCGTCAAGCAATGGCTCACAATGCGTGCTTCAATTTCATTAGATAAGGCACCGCAGCGTTCACCCAGTGAAACACCTCTAAATAGTCGCACACGTTCAAACAGCAACGACTCTTCTCTTCTTTAACATTATGCCACTAACCTGAGGTTAAATATGGAACTCGACGTTGCCCTATTGTCTCGAATTCAATTCGCCTTTACGGTGAGTTTTCACATCATCTTTCCAAGTATTACGATTGGACTTGCTACGCTGATAGCGATTTGGGAAGGGTTATGGTTAAAGACGCATAACCCGCTCTACTTACAACTGGCAAAATTTTGGATTAAGCCATTTGCGATCACCTTCGGTATGGGTGTTGTCTCCGGTATCGTTTTATCGTATGAATTTGGTACAAACTTCTCCGAGTTTTCAAACCTTGTTGGTCCAATACTCGGCCCATTGATGGCTTATGAAGTATTAACCGCCTTCTTTCTAGAAGCGGGCTTTCTTGGTGTCATGCTCTTTGGGTGGCAGCGAGTCAGTCGAAAAATGCATTTTTTCTCGACGATTACCGTCGCCATTGGCACTTGGATATCAGCATTTTGGATTATCGTTGCAAACTCTTGGATGCAAACGCCGACAGGTTACAAAGTTGTAGAAGGCCAATATCATGTGGCTAGCTGGATGGAAGTTATCTTTAACCCATCGATGCCCTATCGCTTAACTCATATGTTGCTAGCCTCAATGATCACCGCCACCTTTGTCGTAGCGGGCATCAGCGCTTACTACCTTTTTAAAAGAAAGCACGTCGCGTTCGCAAAGAAAGGCTTGTCGATGACCATGTGGATCGCACTGGCCCTTACGCCATTGCAAGCTTACATAGGAGACTTACATGGGTTAAATGTAAAAGAGCATCAACCGATAAAATTAGCCGCGATGGAAGGCATATGGCCTAAACAAGAGGCGGAAGTTCCACTCCTCTTATTTGCCCTACCCAACATGGAAACAGAGCAAAACGATTATGAAATTGGTATTCCTAAATTAGGTAGCCTTATTCTAACGCATACTCCGGACGGCGCATTGACTGGGTTAAAATCAGTAGAGCCTCAAGACAGGCCCAATGTCCCCCTCGTATTCTGGTCGTTCCGCGTTATGGTCGGCCTTGGCTTTGGCATGATTGGTATTGCTGTACTTGCTCTGATATTACGAAAAAAAGACCGTTTATTTGAGAACAAACCGTTTCTCACCTTAGTCGCGGCATTTACGCCCTCTGGTGTTATTTCCGTATTAGCGGGTTGGTATGTCGTCGAAGTAGGGCGTCAACCATGGCTGGTGTATAACCTAATACGGACTCAGGAAGTCATTTCTCCGCTTCCCGCTGAGCGCGTTCTTTTTACCTTAATCATGTTCGTCATCATCTACACCCTATTGCTAGGTGTTTACCTTTATTTTATGCGAAAAGTGATCAAAAAAGGACCTCCTAGTATGAGTACATTGGAGCAGCAATTAATCGGGATGAAAGCGCCAGGATACGCACTTGCATGGGTTAAAAGTTTGAAAAACTCAGAGGAGAAAGCGTAATGGATCTAGCACTGTTTTACTTTTTAATATTGGGCTTCGCAGTCTTCATGTATGTTTTGTTAGATGGCTTCGACCTTGGAATAGGCATCCTTTACCCATGGTTCGAAAGCAAATCCGAACGCGACCACCTTATGCGTTCGATCTCCCATGTCTGGGACGGTAATGAAACTTGGCTCGTATTCGGAGGCGTGATGCTCTTTGCAGCCTTTCCTGCGGCTTACGCGGGGATAACATCAACGTTTTACCTCCCTATTATGTTGATGCTGTTTGCATTGATCTTCAGAGGCGTCGCGTTCGAATATCGCTTCAAGGCGGATCGTTCTCGCCCATACTGGGACTTGGCATTTAGCGCAGGCTCAGCCATTGCAGCATTCTGCCAAGGCATATTATTGGGGAGCCTTGTCCAAGGCATTCCAGAGGGCAGCAGCATGATTGCGAGCTGGCACTGGCTTACTCCATTCACTATTTTAACCGGATTTAGTGTGATGGCAGGGTATGCACTTATGGCCAGTAGTTATTTGTTTATGAAGAGCCGAAGCGACATTCAACGACGTGCAAGCCATCTAGGAAAAAATTTACTCATCTGTGTGGTATTGGCAATGCTCACTGTGAGTATTTGGACAACGATAGCATCACCTGAAATACAGAACCGTTGGTTTGAAAACGGCCACTTTATCTATCTCAGCCCCTTACCCATTATTAGCCTCTTTTTAAGTATTGGCATATGGAAACACTTTACTCGTCATCAAATGCTGAGCGGCCAGTCTGAAGGCAAAAATGACAGTCGACCTTTTTGGTATTCTGCTGGACTCTTTCTCACCGGATTCATTGGTTTGGTTGTTAGCTTGTTCCCGTATTTGATCCCACGTCAGCTTACGCTTTGGGAAGCGGCTGCGCCAGACTCAAGCCTTACCTTCTTGCTGGTTGGTGTGTGTCTTTTTATACCTTTGATCCTCGCCTATACCCTTTGGGGATACCGTGTTTTCTCCGGAAAAGTCGAAGACTATCAAGAAGGCTATTAACTCAATATTTTTGAGAGGACTAAGAATGAAACTCAAGTCGTGGAAATGGTTCGTCGTACTCTATGTCGGAGGGATTGTCAGCGTCTCTCTTTTGGCTTTTACCCTAAAGAGTCTAATTTACCTATTACCTTAATTAACTCACCCCAATAGCAATTATGAACAGGGCGAGAATTGGACTGGGATTGCGTTAGAGCCTTCAAAGAACTCTGACGCAATTCTAATCCAATCAAATTCGACATCAGCAAGCCACATGTAGACAACTTCAAAAGGCTCCGTGACAAAGAAATAACTCTAAGTGTTGATTAGATAAAATTTCAATAACAGAATATAGTTAGAGACCATCCTGTGAGTCAGGGCTTAAACCCAAAGACAGCTTATTCATTGGAAGAGACATGAAACCATTGCGCTACCAACATATTGATGAACTACCAGGGCTTACCCTCAGTGAAGCGAAAATGCCCCAAGTTCAATTTGAAGCGCACTTTCATTTGGAGTTTCATATTGGGCTTATTGAGCAAGGCCAGCTGACTCAATCAATTCAAGGAAAAAAACTCCCTCTTACTCCTAGAACCGTTTGTATCATCCCTCCCGGAGAGGTTCACGATGGCGTATTTAACGCTAAAAACCTGAAAGTTGATGGCAAAGAAAACCAATATAACTTGGCTACGTTTAGAGTACCTAATCAACTAATACAAACTGCATTTGAAGAAAGTGAATTAAGTAATAAAGGTGAACAAGTCGAAGGCTTTATACGACCCGCATTAATTGAGAGAAATAACATCGCTGAAAACTTTATGCAGTTAAAGCGCGCACTGATACCAAATAACAACGCAAGCCAACTGCACAAGGATGTGCTGTGGTCTAACTCGATTTCTGAGTTGCTATCGCAGCTTCATCAAGCTCCCTCACTTAACTACGACTATCAAGGACTAAGCAATAATGAGTTCAACATCATACAAGAATATTGCTACGCCAATCTTCATCGAAAAATCGGCATCGATGAATTATCAACTCTTATTCAATTAACGCGCTTTCAGTTTATCCGTCGATTCCAGAAAAGAGTTGGAATTGCTCCACACACTTGGCTAACCAATCTTCGGCTCGAATCTGCCAGTCATAAATTGCTAAGCACCAAGACGACGATTACCGACATCTCGGCAGATGTCGGCTTTTACGATCAAAGCCATTTTAATCGAGTATTTAAGAGAGCATACCGAGTATCGCCATCTCAGTATCGCAAAGGAACCTAGCGGTTTTAGATTCTGGATTGCTTAGCCGCCAACGTATTAAATCGCCTCGCACTCTCGACAAATGCTTCCACATCTTCCTTTAGTGTTCGAAATGATGTAACAAGTCGAACTACGCCACTTTCCCAACGCCCACCGTAAAATGCAAAACCTTTGCTCTTTAAATAGTCTTCCATTCCGTCAGGTAAGGTACAAAACAGCATATTTGCTTGAGCAGGCGTATTAATTTTTATTTCAGGAATACCGCAAAGGCCATCTTGCATTAAGGCCATCATCTCATTAGCGTGCATCGCATTTTTTAGCCATAGTTCATCCGTTAAATAAGCTGCCATCTGTGAGGACAACAAACGCATTTTCGAATGCAAATGACCGCCTCGCTTACGAAGTACATCAAGGTTCTTAACTAACTCCCTATTAAAAACCACTATTGCTTCCGCCGCCATCACGCCATTTTTAGTGGCTCCAAAAGATACAATGTCGATCCCAGCTTTCCACGTCATTTCAGCAGGCGAGCACTTTAACGCAACAAGTGCATTCGCAAATCGAGCGCCATCCATATGAGTCGCGATACCGACCTCTTTCGCGATATCGGTTAACGCTTTGATCTCTTCCAATGAATACACGCTACCGACTTCCGTGACTTGAGATAGGCTTAACGCCCCTGGCTGACAGGTATGCACGTCTCCTATTTTTTGGGTTGCCGCTTTTCGCAGCTGCAGAGGGTCTATTTTTGCATTCGCCCCACCTAGCCCCACAAGACGAGCCCCTCCAGTAAAAAATTCGGGAGCTGAGCTTTCATCGTTTAATAAGTGGCTTTCTTGATGACAAAAAACGTTCCCCCATTGAGGTGTCATTGCACTTAAACTTAATACATTTGCAGCCGTACCCGTCGAGACCAAAAAAACATCCACCTCACATTCAAATAGGTCCGCCAGCATGTTCGTTACTTGTACCGTTCCTTCATCGTTCCCATAAGGCATTGCGTTGCCTTGGGCAGCTTTAACAATGGCGGCTAAAACTGAATCCGACGCACCTGCAATATTGTCGCTGGTAAATGCTACGTTCATTTTCACATACTCCCTTCCGTTACATTATTTGATTCAAATATTGCCAACTTATACGCCGCTGCGCTTGTATTTTTGTGCAGAAAATCAAGTCTGAGCACTTTCTTTAACTTTATTTTTAACTTTTGCATCCATTTAGATTTCCTCGTCGTTTCTATAAACACTCTACATCAACAAAGACAAATCGAGGTCATAATGAAATCTGTTTTAACCAAATTTAGCGCGACAAAACAATCCCTTGCTTTACTAGCATTGCCACTCGTATTATCCATTAGTACAAACGCATTTAGCGGTTCGTATGGTTACAATGATGATTACGACACAACCCCTATCGTCAAACAAACAACAGAAATCGGTACAGTATGGGCGACGTCAAAGGGCATGACCTTGTATACGTTCGATATGGACAAGGACAATCGCTCAAACTGTAATGGTCGATGTGCAAAAGCATGGCCCCCTTTGCTAGCAGCAAAAAACGCAAAAACAAACGGTGTATTTAGTACGATCACGCGCAATGACGGAACAAAGCAATGGACCTTAAACGGTGAACCTCTCTACACTTGGATTAAGGATAAAAAAAGTGGCGATACGACAGGCGATGGCGTGAAAGGCGTTTGGCACGCAGCAATGACTAAATAGAACTAAGTTATATAGCATTTTGTAAACAAAACCGCGTTTTTCTGAGAGTTTACCAAAGTAGAAAATACGAAGGCTACAAAGGTAAGCTTTCTGAAAATCGCGCGTATTCAGGAGTCTTTAGTGAACAACGACGTTTGGAAGCAACAGGTTGAAAGCTGCTTAGCTCTGATCAAACTGAGGCATCAACCCGCTTTTGAAGAGCTCTACAAATTAACAAGCAGTAAACTCTACGGACTCATCTTAAAAATGCTGCCCGATAAAGACATAGCGGCAGATATCCTTCAGGAGAGCTATACCAAGATTTGGTTGCAGTCCGATCGATATCGCACCGATCTCGGAGGTGCTTGGGCTTGGGTTTGCCAACTTACACGCAATACCGCTATTGATAAAATTCGCTCAATTCAGCGCCAACCACTCATAGGAGACGATGCGGATTTACAACATCTCGCCACGTCTGACAGTGGTATCTGGGAAAATGAGAAAGACTTGAGCCGTTGCTTACAAGCCATCAAGCAAGAACCTCGTACAGCAATTATTCAAGCTTACGTGTACGGATTTTCACATGCTGAACTCGCTGAACGCCTCCAAACACCACTTGGAACACTAAAGTCTTGGATTAAACGCGGCCTAAAGGATTTGCAACAATGTCTAGAAGCTTAAGATATCGACGTCCTGAAATCCAAGACCATTTAGCGAGTCAGTACGTGGTCGGAACACTTTCAACTCGATGCCGTAAGCGGCTAGAAACGTTGGCTGAACAGATCCCTGAATTGGAAAATAGAATTTATCACTGGCAGCAACGTATGACCCCTATTAACGACGCTCTCGCCGAAGCGACACCACCAAAAAAAGTTTGGAAGCAGCTCAACCAATTAAGCCGATCAGAAGATCAGTCTCGCTCGTTTACTACCGTAATTTGGCAGGCAATCAATGTCTGGAGAGCGGCGACCGGAATGGCGCTCTTAGCGCTACTTATTACCGTCTACCTACCTATAGATAACAATCAAAACCCACAGTTCAAATCTGCAAATTATATTGCCAGCCTAAATAAACCACTTTCTCCAGATACACTAGGCGCACAAGCTTCTCATATTACCTATGAACCAAATATTGTAATAGCCGCTTATAAAGGTAACGAGAAGAGAAAATCAGAGCTGCACTTACAGTGGAATCAACGCCAAGAAAAGACAAGTTTAACAGGCCTTACTATCTGGGCGAGTAGCCAAGTTGATGGTTCACTCACCTCGCTAGGTTCCGTTTCTTTACTCGAGAATGGACGCACGTTAAACAAAGAAGAATGGTCTACGATTAAAAACAGTGCAGAGCTTATGATCATCGAAGGGAACCACTCAGATGGCACCGTTCGCTTTCGTGGACCTTGTTTACAGTTGAAAACGTGGCAAGTAAGCGGTCCTAACAATGCAAGCTTTTAACGCATTCTTCACCCGATAGCGATCGTTAGCCGATACAGAGTTTCACTTCCATTGCCGTTGGTAAAACGTTTTTCATACGACCCCATCACAACCAATCAGCGGAACTGACAAGCGCTGGCGAAAACCTAAAAAGAACATATATTCCAAAAATCATTTAATTGATATATTAGTTCATACCGCTTGTTGATAGAACTTAACCTAATAAACAGACTTAATACGGATTTAAAACTGCCATGAACCTTTACCTATATGACCATTGCCCCTTTTGTGTTCGCGCTGAAATGGTGGCAAATTACAAAGAGACTGCCACAAACACCATCTATCTACTCAATGACGATGAGCAGTCGTGCTTTGACTTAGTTGGGGCAAAAATGGTTCCAATTTTGGAGACGGAAGAAGGAGCAATGGGAGAAAGCCTTGATATCGCAAGCGTATTGGACCAACTAGGTAAACCTGAAAACAGTATTCGACCTGGTGGAGCGGCCGCTCATTATCTTGATATCTTAGGCAGCGTCAACTTTGCGATCAATTGTTTGCTCTTTCCCCGTAACATTCATATCGGGCTTCCCGAGTTTGAGACTCAATCAGCTCGAGATTATTTTCAAAGAAATAAAGAAAAAATGATAGAAATGCCATTTTCAAACGCGTTATCACAAACTAAAGAACACGTGGTCAAAGTAGAAGCAGCGCTCAATCAACTTCCAACCTTGCCACTGCCATCTGATCATGGCAACTCAATAAGTTGGGACGACGTTCTAATCTACCCAACTTTAAGGAACTTAACGATGGTCCGCGACCTTTCTTTTCCTGAGCGAGTAAGCACTTACATAAAAGAAGTCTCCGCACTCACGAATACCCATACCTACCATGACAAAGCCTCTTAATCAAAAGGCACTGTTATCCATTTTTTCTGCCCTCTAACACACCTTACTGAGAGCTTTCTCTAATGACTGCTCTCTTCCTTCTAATTTAAAAGCATTTTCCAGACAACAGCATAGTACTTTTTTTGATCAGTTATTCTAAAATTAGAATTGGTGCAATTTTTATTCTATTTTCATTCGCATTTTGAAATTCCTTGTCTACACTAAAATTTAACTTTTGCTTTCCAAGCTAAGGTTATTGCTATGAATGGGTATCAATAATAATAAAGTTGCCACCCGAATCTCGTCCTAGAGGAGCTAGAGAATGAAAAAAATAATAAAAGGTCTATTGGCTACTTCCGCTGGCTTGTGTTCCAGCATTGCTCTGTCAGCCAGTATTATTGTTGTCAGCCACGGTCAGGCAAACGATCCGTTTTGGTCTGTCGTGAAAAATGGTGTTGAGCTCGCAGCCCAACATACAGGCGCTGATGTCGATTACCGAGCACCAGAAACCTTTGATATGGTTGCAATGTCTCAATTGATAGACGCTGCGGTCAACCAAGAGCCTGATGGCCTTGTTGTATCTATTCCTGATGCCGACGCACTTGGCCCTTCAATTAAACGTGCTGTTGCGGCGGGTATCCCTGTTATATCGATCAACTCTGGCTCCGATGTCTCTAAACAGCTAGGCGCGCTTCTTCACGTTGGCCAAGACGAATTTGACGCAGGTTTAGCCGCGGGTAAAAAACTTGCAGAAATGGGCGGTAAAAAAGGTATTTGTGTTAACCAAGAAGTTGGTAACGTGTCTTTAGACCTTCGTTGTGAAGGCTTCGCACAAGGCTTTGGTGGTAATGTGAATGTATTGCCGACAACTAACGATCCTTCCGAAATAGAGGCGAAAGTACGTGCAGCATTGGATTCAAACCCTGACGTAGACACTATTATGGCGCTTGGCGCTTCCACTGCGGGTGAACCAACTGTTGCTGCTGTAAAAGCACTTGGGTTGTCTGGCGAGGTTAATGTAGCAAGTTTTGACCTTTCTGCTGATTTCCTTAAAGCAATTGTTAATGGTGATGCTACGTTTGCGATCGACCAACAACAATTTCTACAAGGTTACCTATCTGTTAACTTCCTAGCTCTTCACGCGGACTATGGCTTAATGCCTGGTGGCAATGTGCCTTCTGGTCCAAACCTGATCACTGCTGACAAAGCGGGACAAGTTGTGGAACTGTCTGCAAAAGGCATCCGTTAAATTTCACTTCTAATCATGGGAGGTCTTTTCGACCTCCCTTTCTCTTTAAATATCCGTTTTTCAGAGTAACTGAATGTGTTCCGGAGGGATTATGTCACTTGAGAATGAATCGACAGTTGATGAACGAATTAAGGAAGAGAGTCGTGTAGCTCAACTTATGAAAAGACCTGAGCTGGGTGCAGTAGCAGGCGCCTTACTTGTAGCAATCTTCTTTTTATTTACCGCTGATGGTTCCATGTTCACACTTTCTGGAATCATAAATGTTCTTTCACCAGCAGCGCAACTCGGCATACTAGCAATAGCCGCTGCACTCTTGATGATTGGAGGAGAATTCGACTTATCTATCGGGTCGATGGTCGCGTTTGCCGGACTGATCTTTGGCTTTTGTGTCGTCAACTTCGAACTTCCTCTCATTCTTGCAATACCAATAACACTGATCCTTGCCGCGGGCGTTGGATCGATTAATGGTCAAATTGTACTAAGGACGGGACTTCCTTCCTTTATCGTTACGCTTGCCTTCTTGTTCATATTACGAGGCCTTTCTTTAGTAGGGCTAAAAGCAGCGACAGGAGGCTCAACTCAGCTTCGAGGTATCCGCGAAGCGGTCGAAGGAGACCCTCTCGTCCCATTTTTCAGTGGCGACGCATTCACTGGATTTTTTCAATGGGCCGCATCGATGGGTTGGATTGATACCTTTCGCAGTGGATTACCAAAAGTACCGGGGATTCCGGTGGAAATTCTCTGGTTTTTAGGACTCGCAGCACTCGCGACCTATGTACTTCTTAAAACACCAGCAGGCAACTGGATCTTTGCAGCAGGCGGCGACAAAAATGCGGCATCTAATTCAGGCGTTCCTGTTCGAAAAGTTAAAGTTGCGCTGTTTATGTTAACCGCAGGCTGTGCAGCGTTACTTGCAATCACTCAAGTACTCGATGCAGGTAGTACCGATGCACGTCGTGGCTTCATGAAAGAGTTTGAAGCCATCATTGCAGCGGTAATTGGCGGCTGTCTGTTAACTGGCGGCTATGGTTCGGCAATAGGAGCATTTTTCGGTTCTATCATATTCGGGATGGTTGTAATTGGCTTAACTTACACCGACATTGACCAAGATTGGTTCCAAGTGTTTTTAGGATCCATGTTGTTATTAGCCGTTATCTTTAACAACGCTATTCGCAAACGTGTGACAGGGGAGCGCTAAAATGTCTGAATCAATTCTTCATATGGATAACATTGAGAAGCACTTTGGTAATGTCATTGCGTTGAACGGGGTGAGTTTTGATGTAAAACCAGGTGAGTGCCATTGTCTATTAGGCGACAACGGTGCAGGTAAATCGACCTTTATCAAAACAATGTCTGGCGTCCATAAACCCAGTAAAGGTGAAATAATCCTAGACGGAAAACCAATCGTTTTCGATAGTCCACGCGCTGCAATGGGGGCAGGTATCGCCTGTGTTTACCAAGATTTAGCGATGATTCCTCTTATGTCTGTTGCACGTAATTTCTTTATGGGTCGTGAGCCAACAAAAGGCCAGCTCCTGTGGAAACGCTATGACAGTAAAATGGCCGATGAGATCACCATGACTGAAATGAAAAAGATGGGGATCAACTTGAGAAGTGCGGATCAGGCCGTAGGAACGCTCTCTGGCGGTGAGCGACAAACTGTCGCCATTGCCCGAGCCGTGTATTTTGGTGCAAAAGTATTGATCCTCGATGAGCCAACCTCTGCACTCGGTGTTCGTCAAACATCAAACGTTTTAGCAACGATAGACAAAGTTCGTAAACAGGGTGTCGGTGTCGTTTTTATTAGCCATAACGTTCGTCACGCTCTTGCAGTAGGAGACCGCTTTACCGTGCTCAACAGGGGTAAGACGTTAGGTACAGCCGCTCGCGGGGAAATCACATCAGAAGAGCTACAAGATTTGATGGCTGGCGGACAAGAGCTCGCACAGCTAGAAGGTTCATTGGGAGGGACAATTTAAAAAATTAGTAGACAATAGTATCGGTGACAAAAGGAAGAAACCTTGCCACCGATACTACGCTTTCACCAGCTTTATTTAACCGTAATACTCCGCACGATTTCACATAACGCGTAAGTATAAAACCAGCTATAAAATAGACGGTACTGCTGGCGGTCGAAGATTAATAGGCAGTTTATTCTCTTTTAGCGATGCAACTTCAATTTGCTCATTAAGTTGAGCTTCTACGTTATCTCCCACTTCCATTTTCCCAGCCAACTCTAATGTGCTCACTAGTAGGTTGTAAGATGAAAACTCAGAAGATGTTGGTAAAGATGCCGTGTTTTCTTCACTCATAATATCTCCAAGCTTATTTGCTATCGATGCACCTGAAGGCAAAGATTCAAGAATCGCCGCCACTTTGAGATTATCTATATACTCCTCTTTAAATTCTGCAGACGAGACATCTATGACATCAATTTCTTGAGGGGGTTTAGATAGCCCCATTTTACTTTTAACATCACTATATGCTGATTCAAGCAAAGCAACGCTTGGCGTTCCTAACTGTCGTGCGACAATATGAGTCACGGTACTGACCGTTGGCTGATCTGCTTGATCCCATGACGAGAAAAAGCCGGTCAATTCAAACGATGAATCAACTGTCAACCACTCTCCAAATGCAATTACCCCATCTTGGTCCGAATCAATAGAACCAGTAGATGCAGACCCACATTGAGCAATGTCACATTGCATCAATGTAAGCTCATTATCTTTCCCCGATACACGAACATAGACTAAATCAGGCATATTAGACGTATCAAATCGATACATTCCATTGTCATCGGAACTAACGCTCGCAAAAGGCGTACTACTTACAGTACCCGATTCTACAGAGTACACCTCTACAAGAGCATTGCGCATAAGGCCCTTAAACACTCCGCCAGTAAAACTCTCTGTTTGCTGATCTTCTGATCCAGAACTTGACGAGCCTCCGCAACCCGCTAATACGGCTCCAGACAAAAAAGTAACGCCTATAAATCGCATTACTTGGATATCCATATTCCCTCTCCTGCACTCACAGACTCTAGTAATTGGTAGCCTGAATTGGTAATCAACTCTTCGGAATTCCCGCCTTCACCAATATAGCCAAAATACTCTCCATCGCGATACGCCCAAACATAGTTAACATTTCCGAAAAATTCTGCCACATTTTCTACATCAACCATCATCCCGACTAAATGAACGCCTTCAGGTAAATCCTCAACATCGGACGAGCTTATAACCCCGTGTTCAATCTCAGCTATGGCAAGCATACCGTAGCTCCTAGGGTTATCTAACACACTATTTTGGCCATTAGCATATTCGATCGCCAACTGATCACTTGAGACGAGGCCATACTCTGTCGGGTTATTTAATACACTATTTTGACCATTAGCATATTCGATTTCCAACTGATCACTTGAGACGAGGCCATACTCTGTAGGATTATTTAATACACTATTTTGACCATTAGCATATTCGATTTCCAACTGATCACTTGAGACGAGGCCATACTCCGTAGGATTATTTAATACACTATTTTGACCATTAGCATATTCGATCGCCAACTGCTCACTAGAAACTAGTCCATGCGCTGCTGGGTCGGATAATACGTCGGCTTGACCCGCTAATCGTTCTTGCTCCATTAAAGCTTGCTCAGCTTCGCTATATGGCAATATCTCAATCTCACGTGAGCTAGTTACATGACGTTGACCATCAGTAACCACTAATTGAAGTGTATTGATTCCAAGATTTAAGGAAACATCTACCTCCTGACCTAACTCGATCTCAGTTATAACCCCATTTATATTTAACGTCGCATCTAAATTAACATCTGTAGAAGGGTGGCTAGCTTCAGCTAGAATGGTCTGAAGTTGGTTTGGCCTAAAAATACCATCAATATCAAATGTGGTAATACTCGGTTTAGCGCCTCCACTACTAAATAACAAAGCCGTTTCGTTTTCGATTAAAGCCTCATTATAAGAATATTGAACTGCACGCCCCCCTAACTGAAGACCGATAGTCGCTCCACTACCATTCGAGAATCCTGCTGCGGATGTCGCCAACACATCTTTGTAATTAACTAAAATTTCAGGCGTAGACTCATTAAAAACTACTTGAAAACTAACGTCATAGCCATCGCCAGTTTGCGAAGAATACCCAAAGCGGTTAATACTGTCGTAATTTACAATGAATTGTCTATTAGGCGAATTTCCGACAACAGCATACGATACCACCGTCTCCGAGCTTGGATATAAATCATCCCAATATGCAGCAACTAGCCCAAGACTTTCCTGTCCGTTTAAAGGTAACGAAGTATTACTATAGGAGTAATATCTCTCGTCAAAAGCAACAATACCATTACTCCAAACAGTAAGAGCTTCTTGATATGTTCCATCGGGTAACGTAATAGAAAAGCCTACATCTAATGTGGCATAAGAATCATCGCTCAAACTTAAAGGGGTGCCATCTATTTCAATGTATTGATATTCAGTGGTCGTTACTACTGGCTCTTCTACTGATACGATATCAAATACACTTTCTGGATAGCCCTCAAACTGAAAACTAGAGCCCCCCGTCCACGTAACATCTACGTCTACGGAAAAAATACCATCTCCAGCAATAAGATCACCATCAACCCCAGTATCATTTAACGTAAAGCTTTCACCTAAACCTAACAAGCTTGGAGGGTTGAGAAGTTCGGCACAGTTAACAATAGCAGCTTCTACTCTGACTGACTCACCTAGAGATGCAGAAGCTCGATCAAGAGAAGGTGAGAAGCGATTAAGCTGTATCATATCTTGACAGTTAATTGCGCCATTATTCGATTCGCCCCACAAAAGAAGATCGCCATGCGCGACTGAACGCTCATTAAAAACCGACGAATTCGCAGTCGATAAAAGTAGATTTTTTATTTGTATCGCCGTCAAATTGCTATTACTAGCTTTGATCAGGGCCGCGGCGCCAGCAACATGAGGTGATGCCATTGACGTTCCCGACAAGTAACTATAACCGTTATTAGGCACAGTTGAGAGTATATCAACACCTGGGGCAACGATATCGACACTAGAAGCACCGTAGTTTGAAAAATACGCGAGCGCTCCGCTACGTTGACTCGCTGCAACACTAATTATATTAGGAAGTTCGTAGCTTGCTGGATAGCTTGGATAAAGGTCATTGTTATTTGATGAATTTCCTGCAGCAGCGATAAACAAAATATCGTTCTCAGCCTGCGACGCTATCGCTTCATACAGCGGATCAGAATAACCACCTCCTCCCCAACTGTTGTTAGTTGCAACTATGTTTAGACCTTTGTTTACTTTTAGATTAATAATGTAATCTAAACAGGCAAGCGCCCCTGCAGTGTCGCCAGAGCCTGAGCTACCTAGAAACTTACAAGCAATTAACTTAGTGTGCCAGGAGACACCGGCTACGCCTATTCCATTGTTGCCTACTCCAGCGATGGTGCCGGCAACATGTGTACCGTGCCGATTGTCATCAAATGGATCACCGTCCTGATTATATGTATCTATTCCATATATATCGTCAACCCAACCATTGCTATCGTCATCAATACCATTCCCTGCAATCTCATCGGTATTAACCCACATATTGGAAGCTAAGTCTTCATGCGTGTAGTCAATTCCTGAATCAATTACCGCTATATAAACATCCTCTGAACCAGTAGTAACACCCCACGCTTCAGGCGCATTTATATCAAAACTACCTTGTGTATTATTCAGGCCCCAAAGATTTTCAAACTGAGGGTCATTAGGTAAAGTTGCGGAACTTGCGTCTTCAAGTGCGGTAACAGTATAGTTTAAAAAAACTCCTTTGACTCCAACTACATTACGGGCTTGCTCCATAGACAGCTTTAAATCGGCTGAATCTGTGAGATGGACTACCTCAACAGTCTTAAGGTGATCATACTGCTTAATCGATGAAATATTTTCTACCGAAGATGATATTCCTGCATCTTTAGCGCTCGGCCTATTACTATCCCAAACAATAATAAAACTATCATTCGAAAACTCAGGGGTCGAGAAGTTCTGAAATGATGGAACAGATGCAAACAGAGTCGTAGAGAAAAGTACCAAAAAGACCAAGAGCAAACGTTTACGCACAGTTAGTTCCTTCTAAATAACAGTAAAATGAGCTTACGATTATAATACACATTGCTGACTAAACGACACACTCTAAGGTCATTATTTGAACAAGGTCTCGCTCTACCTATTACAGCTTACAGCGTCGCACTTATTATCTGAATTTAGGGACGAATGTTATAATATAGAAAGATCATTTATTTAAACTATCGCAATCAACATATTTATAACCATCAGGCATATTAGAAACCAATACAAAGCCTTTCTCTTGAGCCTTTAGCAAATCTTTTTCTTTAATTTTAAAAATATGAATTTGATTCATAGGCGATCCACAAACAAAAGCAACCATTTTATTTTCAACACCGCAACTTTGGCTTAGCACAGCTATATTGTCGTCTAGTAAATAGCGCTTCGACTGCTCAATTAATACGGCAGTGCTTTCACATTGTACACGCTTGTTTGAAATTGCAACGTCAACAAAGGTGTCTGCACCGGTTTCTTTACACCAAGACAAGAAAACTAGTATAGCGGTCATAATAGCTTTGCTCTTAAACATGCTCACTTTCCTTACCGTTAATAAAGCTTCACTACATCTCAAAAAATTAGTAATTACCAAATTAAAGCGCTCAGAAATAGCGACTTATTAACAGATGGTACCTTAACGCCAATGCCTAGTCATGCCTATCAAAAAACACTTACCTAGGCTCTAATGATCGCTGTTAAGCTTCTCCTTACTTAGGGGGTTGGGAGCAGGTCTAATTGATAGAGCTAATGAACCTTACGCAATTAGGTGTAGGGCTTCCCAGAGCTCTTTAATGGTTTTTAGAAAGGAAAGTAGGAAGCCATTAGGTTAGTCGATATGCACTAAATCCTTAGTAAGAGGAGGGAATACTACATATCTACAAGTAGATAAATGGATTTTACGTACTTTTAGGGGGTGTTTGCTTGCAAGATTCTCGGTTTGGTTCAGTCCAGAAACAGAAAAAGCCCTGACCATTTCTGATCAGGGCTTTCTGTATTAGAAGCTTGACGACGACCTACTCTCACATGGGATCCCCCACACTACCATCGGCGATGGCGCTTTTCACTTCTGAGTTCGGGATGGGATCAGGTGGTTCAACGCCTCTGTGATCGTCAAGCAAACTGGGATGTGTTCGTTCTGGGTGATCGATTGTTTCTCTGATCTACTCCCAAAACACACAAGTTCGTTACTTGGCTTATCTTACTGATTCTGCTGGCTTTTTCAATCTAATTAATCGATCGAATCACTCAACGCAATCAGCGTGCTTTAACAATGCTTTTTGAAATAACTCTAATCAAACTTCAAACCCACTCTCTTATCAAGAGTGTCGTAAATTCATATGCACTTCGCAGTCTTTCTCAAAACCACTTTGGTGTTATATGGTCAAGCCTCACGAGCAATTAGTATTGGTTAGCTCAAGGCCTCACAACCCTTACACACCCAACCTATCAACGTCCTAGTCTCGAACGGCTCTTTAGGGAACTTAAAGCTCCAGTGAGATCTCATCTTGAGGGAGGCTTCCCGCTTAGATGCTTTCAGCGGTTATCCCGTCCGAACATAGCTACCCGGCAATGCCACTGGCGTGACAACCGGAACACCAGAGGTTCGTCCACTCCGGTCCTCTCGTACTAGGAGCAGCTCCTCTCAAATCTCAAACGTCCACGGCAGATAGGGACCGAACTGTCTCACGACGTTCTAAACCCAGCTCGCGTACCACTTTAAATGGCGAACAGCCATACCCTTGGGACCGGCTTCAGCCCCAGGATGTGATGAGCCGACATCGAGGTGCCAAACACCGCCGTCGATGTGAACTCTTGGGCGGTATCAGCCTGTTATCCCCGGAGTACCTTTTATCCGTTGAGCGATGGCCCTTCCATACAGAACCACCGGATCACTAAGACCTACTTTCGTACCTGCTCGACGTGTCTGTCTCGCAGTTAAGCGCGCTTTTGCCTTTACACTCTATGCATGATTTCCGACCATGCTGAGCGCACCTTCGTGCTCCTCCGTTACTCTTTGGGAGGAGACCGCCCCAGTCAAACTACCCACCACACAGTGTCCTCGATCCCGATAAGGGACCTGAGTTAGAACCTCAAACATACCAGGGTGGTATTTCAAGATTGGCTCCGCTTGAACTGGCGTCCAAGTTTCAAAGCCTCCCACCTATCCTACACAAGTAGGTTCAAAGTTCACTGTGAAGCTATAGTAAAGGTTCACGGGGTCTTTCCGTCTAGCCGCGGATACACAGCATCTTCACTGCGATTTCAATTTCACTGAGTCTCGGGTGGAGACAGTGTGGCCATCGTTACGCCATTCGTGCAGGTCGGAACTTACCCGACAAGGAATTTCGCTACCTTAGGACCGTTATAGTTACGGCCGCCGTTTACTTGGGCTTCGATCAAGAGCTTCGCTTACGCTAACCCCATCAATTAACCTTCAAGCACCGGGCAGGCGTCACACCCTATACGTCCACTTTCGTGTTTGCAGAGTGCTGTGTTTTAATAAACAGTCGCAGCCACCTGGTATCTTCGACCGATCAAAGCTTAGAGAGCAAGTCTCATCACCCTAACCGGCGCACCTTCTCCCGAAGTTACGGTGCCATTTTGCCTAGTTCCTTCACCCGAGTTCTCTCAAGCGCCTTGGTATTCTCTACCTGACCACCTGTGTCGGTTTGGGGTACGGTCTATGTATATCTGAAGCTTAGAAGTTTTTCCTGGAAGCATGGCATCAACCACTTCACCCAAAAGAGGGTTCGTCATCAATTCTCAGCCTTAAGAGGGTCCGGATTTACCTAAACCCTCAGCCTACAACCTTAAACGCGGACAACCATCGCCGCGCTGGCCTAGCCTTCTCCGTCTCTCCATCGCAATATACATCGGTACAGGAATATTAACCTGTTTCCCATCGACTACGCTTTTCAGCCTCGCCTTAGGGGCCGACTCACCCTGCCCTGATTAACATGGGACAGGAACCCTTGGTCTTCCGGCGAGGGGGTTTTTCACCCCCTTTATCGTTACTCATGTCAACATTCGCACTTCTGATACCTCCAGCCTGCCTTACAGCTTGACCTTCAACGGCTTACAGAACGCTCCTCTACCATACTAGTAAACTAGTATCCGTAGCTTCGGTGTACAGTTTAGCCCCGTTATATCTTCCGCGCAGGCCGACTCGACTAGTGAGCTATTACGCTTTCTTTAAAGGGTGGCTGCTTCTAAGCCAACCTCCTAGCTGTCTAAGCCTTCCCACATCGTTTCCCACTTAACTGTAACTTTGGGACCTTAGCTGACGGTCTGGGTTGTTTCCCTTTCCACGACGGACGTTAGCACCCGCCGTGTGTCTCCCGCGCTCATACTCATTGGTATTCGGAGTTTGCATGGGGTTGGTAAGTCGGGATGACCCCCTAGCCCAAACAGTGCTCTACCCCCAACGGCAATACGCGAGGCGCTACCTAAATAGCTTTCGAGGAGAACCAGCTATCTCCGGGCTTGATTAGCCTTTCACTCCTATCCACAAGTCATCTCCAAACTTTTCAACGTGTGTGAGTTCGGTCCTCCAGTTGATGTTACTCAACCTTCAACCTGCTCATGGATAGATCGCCCGGTTTCGGGTCTATTCCCAGCAACTAAACGCCCTATTAAGACTCGGTTTCCCTACGGCTCCACTAAATGCTTAACCTTGCTACTGAAAATAAGTCGTTGACCCATTATACAAAAGGTACGCAGTCACCGAACTAAGTCGGCTCCCACTGCTTGTACGTACACGGTTTCAGGATCTATTTCACTCCCCTCACTGGGGTTCTTTTCGCCTTTCCCTCACGGTACTGGTTCACTATCGGTCAGTCAGGAGTATTTAGCCTTGGAGGATGGTCCCCCCATATTCAAACAGGATATCACGTGTCCCGTCTTACTCGATTTCATTGATAAGGCATTTTCGTATACGGGGCTATCACCCACTATGGCGACCCTTTCCAGAGTCTTCTACTAACACCAAATCAACTTAAGGGCTAATCCCCTTTCGCTCGCCGCTACTAAGGGAATCTCAATTGATTTCTTTTCCTAAGGGTACTTAGATGTTTCAGTTCCCCTCGTTCGCCTCGTAACGCTATGTATTCACGTTACGATACCCGCAAGCGGGTGGGTTTCCCCATTCGGAAATCTTGGGATCAAAGTCTGTTTATCGACTCCCCCAAGCTTATCGCAGATTACCACGTCCTTCATCGCCTCTGACTGCCAAGGCATCCACCGTGCACGCTTGGTCACTTGACCATATAACCCAAAATGATCTCATTCAGTAATACTGAATCAGAAACATTGAACTACATACCAAAGAGCTTTTGTACCTCTTTGGATTTACGATTGTTAGATTGTTTACTCAAATCTCAGAAGGAATTAAGAGATCCGAATATCAATCCACCGGTTTGACGCTTGATTATCGTCTATTTCAAAAAGTCATATTGTTAAAGAGCAAGTTTAGTGCAAAGCACTAAGTCAGATGCTTGATGAGTAAATCAGTCAAACTTCTTGCTTAGAACTCTGTTCTAAAACACTTTTAAGATAGGTTGCTATGAGAACTCATAGCCATCAGATAATTTGTGTGAACGCTCACCAGAGCTTCTTATCGTTTAAGGAGGTGATCCAGCCCCAGGTTCCCCTAGGGCTACCTTGTTACGACTTCACCCCAGTCATTGACCACTCCGTGGTAACCGCCATCCCGAAGGTTAAGCTAGCTACTTCTGGAGCAATCAACTCCCATGGTGTGACGGGCGGTGTGTACAAGGCCCGGGAACGTATTCACCGTGGCATTCTGATCCACGATTACTAGCGATTCCGACTTCATGGAGTCGAGTTGCAGACTCCAATCCGGACTACGACGCACTTTTTGGGATTTGCTTACTTTCGCAAGTTCGCCGCCCTCTGTATGCGCCATTGTAGCACGTGTGTAGCCCTACTCGTAAGGGCCATGATGACTTGACGTCGTCCCCACCTTCCTCCGGTTTGTCACCGGCAGTCTCCTTAGAGTTCTCAGCATCACCTGCTAGCAAATAAGGATAAGGGTTGCGCTCGTTACGGGACTTAACCCAACATTTCACAACACGAGCTGACGACAGCCATGCAGCACCTGTCTCAGAGTTCCCGAAGGCACCAAAGCATCTCTGCTAAGTTCTCTGGATGTCAAGAGTAGGTAAGGTTCTTCGCGTTGCTTCGAATTAAACCACATGCTCCACCGCTTGTGCGGGCCCCCGTCAATTCATTTGAGTTTTAACCTTGCGGCCGTACTCCCCAGGCGGTCTACTTATCGCGTTAGCTGCGCCACTAATCTAAAATCGACCAACGGCTAGTAGACATCGTTTACGGCGTGGACTACCAGGGTATCTAATCCTGTTTGCTCCCCACGCTTTCGCACCTCAGTGTCAGTATCAGTCCAGGATGTCGCCTTCGCCACTGATGTTCCTTCCTATATCTACGCATTTCACCGCTACACAGGAAATTCCACATCCCTCTACCGTACTCTAGCCTGCCAGTATCAGGTGCAATTCCAAGGTTGAGCCCTGGGCTTTCACATCTGACTTAACAAACCACCTACGCGCGCTTTACGCCCAGTAATTCCGATTAACGCTTGCACCCTCTGTATTACCGCGGCTGCTGGCACAGAGTTAGCCGGTGCTTCTTCTGAAGCTAACGTCAAAGTACTTGAGTATTAATCAAGCACCCTTCCTCACTTCTGAAAGTGCTTTACAACCCTAAGGCCTTCTTCACACACGCGGCATGGCTGGATCAGGGTTGCCCCCATTGTCCAATATTCCCCACTGCTGCCTCCCGTAGGAGTCTGGGCCGTGTCTCAGTCCCAGTGTGGCTGATCATCCTCTCAGACCAGCTAGAGATCGTCGCCTTGGTAGGCCTTTACCCCACCAACTAGCTAATCTCACGCAGGCTCATCTAATAGCGGAAGGTCCGAAGATCCCCTCCTTTCCCCAAAAGGGCGTATGCGGTATTAGCATGCGTTTCCACATGTTGTCCCCCTCTACTAGGCAGATTCCTACGCGTTACTCACCCGTCCGCCGCTCGACGCCTGATAGCAAGCTATCATCGTTTCCGCTCGACTTGCATGTGTTAAGCCTGCCGCCAGCGTTCAATCTGAGCCATGATCAAACTCTTCAGTTAAAAGAATTTGCTCTAACTCATGAATAACGTCTGACTTTAACTATTTGTCTTCCAACCTAAGCTGAAAGACCGTAAAGCGAATTGACGTGTTCACTCATCAAAGACTTTAATTTTCTAGAAGTCTCCAGCGAGCGCCCACACAAATTATCTGATTATCTATTTTAAAGAGCGTACTGACTGGATCATCTTAAGAAGTTGTTCTTCTTAGTGTGTCACTCGTTGTTCTGAGTGGCTCTCCGTGTCAGTGGGTGCGTATATTACCTTCCAGATTTTTTTACGCAAGTACTTTTTTCATTTATTTTGATTTTATTTATAAATAAGACAATTCCATAGATCCGCACTAAAAAAAGAGCCCCTCTATACATCTATATAGAAGGGCTCTTTTTTAGTTACCTGAATCAAAGCATTCAATAATGCAGAGTCATATTACTATAGCTGAACAACTCGCAACTCTTTCGGCATAGAGAAAGAAACGTTTTCCTCTTGCCCTTTTAGTTCCTTCGGCTCTTCACCACCTTCACTAACAAGACGCTGAATAACATCGGTAACCAATACTTCAGGAGCTGAAGCTCCCGCAGTAATTCCGACAGAAGACACACCATCTAGCCATTCACATTGAATTTCACTCGCATTATCAATTAAGTGAGCCTTGGTCCCCATACGCTCAGCTAACTCACGCAGTCGATTTGAGTTGGAGCTATTTACAGAACCAACAACCAAAACCAAATCACAATCGGAAGCTAATGTTTTAACGGCATCTTGACGATTCTGAGTTGCGTAACAAATATCGTCTTTTCTTGGGCCACAAATATTTGGAAAGCGCTGCCTCAATGCATCAATCACAACAGACGTATCATCCATCGAAAGGGTAGTCTGAGTAACAAAAGCCAGTTTATCTGGATCTGATACTTTAAGAGTTGCTACATCCTCAGCATTTTCAACTAGGTAAATAGCTCCGCCCTTTGAAGTATCATATTGCCCCATCGTACCTTCAACTTCTGGATGACCATCATGACCGATCAACACGCACTCCATACCATCCCGAGCATAGCGAACGACTTCGAGATGCACTTTCGTCACAAGCGGACAAGTTGCATCAAATACTTTTAGCCCACGGCGGCTCGCCTCGGTCTTCACTGCTTGAGAAACACCATGAGCACTAAATATTACTATCTTATCGTCAGGCACCTGATCTAGCTCATCAACAAATACAGCACCTCGCCCTTTCAGAGACTCAACGACAAATTTGTTATGTACCACTTCATGGCGCACATATATAGGAGCTTCAAACAAATCTAAGCAGCGATTCACTATATCAATAGCACGATCAACACCTGCACAAAAACCTCTAGGATTCGCTAATTGAATTGAAAAACTCACTATACCCCCTCGACCTCAACGATCTCGATTTTGTATGTTAGAGTGCGGCCAGCAAGAGGATGATTAAAGTCCACTTCAACCGTTTTTTCGTTGATCTGAGCAATCACACCAGGAAGTTCATTCTTATTAGCATCAGCAAATGAAACAACCATGCCTTGCTCCAAATCCATTTCAAACTGATCACGAGAAATCGCTTGAACATTACTAGGGTTATGCGCACCAAAAGCTTTTTCAGGAGCCATGTTAAATGAGCGCGAATCGCCAGCCTTCAATCCCAAAAGCACCGCTTCAAACTCAGGTAATAAGTTGCCATCTCCAAATTCAAAGGAAGCAGGAGTTTTACCAAAATTTGTATCGACTACTTGCCCATCTTCCAATGACAATTCAAAGAACAATGTTACTTTACTGCTTTCAGTTACTACCGTCATTTTTTATCACCTTGCTGGCGCTGTGGCATAAAGCTATCTAGAAGCATAACAATCACTCCTAATGTAATCGCAGAGTCAGCAATATTAAATGCTGGGAAATACCACTCGCTTTGCCAATGCACTTGAATAAAGTCCACTACATGACCGTAAACCAAACGATCATATAGATTACCAACCGCTCCCCCCAAAATTAAAGAAAGCGCCAATGACTCCATTACGTGAGTTTTACCGATTTTGACCAATCGCCAACTTATTCCAATGACGACGGCGGCGGCAATAAAAGAAAAAAACCAACGTTGCCAACCACCCGCACCCGCTAGAAAACTAAATGCAGCGCCTGTGTTGTAGCGAAGTGTTAGATCAAAAAATGGCAAGAGTGCAATCTCTTGCCCGTAATGTAAGCTGGCTTCAACGGCTTGCTTGGTTATCCAGTCCAATACAAACACGATCGAAGCAATGGCCCACCATAAGCGAGCCTGTTGCCATGCTTTTTTCATCATTAAGCGTAGAGGCGTTGCTCACCCTCTCCTTCTGGCAAGTTGCTAATACAACGATCACACAACTCAGGGTGTTCTTCACGCTTGCCAACCTCTTCGCGATGGTGCCAGCAACGAACGCATTTTTCATTTGAGCTAGTAGCAACAACGACTTTAAGGCCATCGAGCTCAGATTCAACAGCATTTTCTGACGCATCGGAGAAAGGAAGTACTTTCACATCAGAGGCAATCAAAACAAAACGA